>DATAOI010000043.1 GCA_036265815.1 Gemmatimonadales bacterium | reverse complement strand
GCCGGACTCAAGGGGTCGTCGCAACACCGGGTTGTCGGTGACGCAGCGTAGCCGCGACTGGAGGTTCAGGAGAACAGGCGCGTGGCGGTCGTCGCGGAGGCTCGCCCGGAGGGCGGGCCGCAGCGGCGATCGCCACGCGCTCGGCCGCGCTCCGGGGCCGCGACGGTGCGGTCGTGTCGATCAGGCGGCGACGGCGGCGAGGTGCTCGTCAAGGATTTCGGCCGGGGTGCGCCATCCGAGCGTCTTGCGCGGCCGGCTGTTGAGTGCGTCGGCGACGGCGGCGAGATCGCCGGGGCTGTGGCGGGCGAGGTCGGTGCCCTTGGGGAAGTACTGCCTGAGCAGCCCGTTGGTGTTCTCGTTGGTGCCGCGCTGCCAGGGGCTTTGCGGGTCGCAGAAGTACACCTGCAACCCGGTGTCGATCCGAAGGCGGGCGTGCTGGGCCAGCTCGGCGCCTTGGTCCCAGGTCAGCGACCGGCGCAGGTGCTCGGGCAGGCCGCCGAGCTGCGCGGTGATCGCGTCGCGGACGGCCTCGGCGCCAGCGCCGGTGACCGCCGGCCCGTTCTTGACGCGCGGGCCTCGGTCGGGCAGCGCCGGTAGGTGCAGCAGCATCGTGAAACGGCTGCTCCGCTCGACGAGGGTGCCGATCGCCGAGCGGCCGGTCCCGATGAGTAAGTCGCCCTCCCAGTGCCCCGGGACGGCGCGGTCGGCGACCTCGGCGGGCCGCTGGCTGATCATCACCTCCTTGCTGATGAAGCCCCTGCCGCGCTCGCCGACCCGGGCCCGCGGGACGCGCAAAGCGCGGCCGGTGCGCAGGCACGCGGTCAGCTCGCGAGCCAGCGCGCCGCGGCCCTGCACGAACAACGACTGATAGATCGCCTCGTGGGAGATCCGCATGTCCGGATCATCGGGGAACTCGACGCGCAGCCGGGCCGAGATCTGCTCCGGGCTCCACGCCTGCGCCCACCGCCGGTCCTGGCGGCGCGGCCTGTTGCGGCCCTTCCACGGCTTGACCGCCGGGCCCGCCACGGCGGTCCCGTCGGGGCGGCGGACGTGGCCGGCCAGGCGTTCCTGCACGTACTCGCGCAGAACCACGTTGGCGGCGAGCTTGGCGGTCTTGGGCCGGCGCGCGACCAGCTCGGCCTTCCACTGCGCCACCGACGCCCGATACTCCAGCTTGCCGCCCCTGGTCGCCGCGTTGCGCCGCAGCTCCCTGGAGATCGTCGACGGCGACCGGCCGATCTCCCGCGCGATCGCGCGCACGCCCTTGCCCTCGGCGCGCAGCAGTGCGATCTCCTCGCGCTCGGCAAAGCACAAGTACCGGCACGTGTCGGGATCGCGCAGCAGCGTTGCCATCCCGCCACGCTCACGAAACCATCGGACGCCAGCCGCCGAGGAGACCCCGACCGCCGCGGCGGCGTCTTCGGTGCTGAGTCCCTTGGCGATCTCACGCCAGAACCACAGCTCGACCTCGCGTCGATGCGACGGCTTGCCCGGCGACTTCATCGCCGAGCGGCCCGTCAACTCCTGCATCCAGCCAGCAGGCCGGCCCATCGTCACCTCGATTCATCGAGGTGTTGCGACGATCGCGTGAATCCGCCCAGT
>DATAOI010000042.1 GCA_036265815.1 Gemmatimonadales bacterium | reverse complement strand
GCCGCGAAGAAGGAGTTGTCCCCACCGCAGTGGAGGACGCTGGCCGAGTGGGTGTTCCGCAAGTTCCCCGACCGGGCGGTGGTCCAGGTCGAGCGGATCAAGGCACGAGCGCTCCAGTCGGTCTCCGACGAGGCGAACGATGCCATCAATGCCTTTCAGTGGTCCAAGGCGCGGCTGTCCAAAGACAATCCTGAAGGCCTGGCCGCGGTACAGCGCTTCGAGGCGGACTCGAAGTTCTTCCGCAGCTTCGTCGTGGTGCTCACGCCGCTGGTCATCGTTCTCCCTTTCATTGGTCGTCCGATTCCGGCGGCCGTCGTGGCCGCGCTGCTCCTCCCGGCGCTCTGGCGCTACGCGGACCAGCGCTTCAAGGCCACACAGCAGGCCTACTGGCACGTGATCACGCTGGAGGTGGCGACGGAGCCCGGCGCGACCAGGGCGACGTCCAGCGGGAGCGATGACGTGACGCACGCCGGCGGATTGATCTCCCGCATCAGATGCGGGCCTGCAAAAGCGGGCGGCATCGCGGGTAGTGTGCACGAGTATCTGCTGGTGGGGGCCAAGAAGAAGCCTGTGGAGCTGGTGCTGCCCAAGGGGCATATCGAGCCTGGCGAGGAGTCTTCGGTCACGGCCGTGCGCGAAGTCCTGGAGGAGACTGGGCAACCGGCCCGACTGATCGATTTGTTTAAGGATGTGCGGCTGGGCAAAGATGACGCCACGCCGTTGACGCGCTTATGGCGAATGAGTCCAGTTGAAGATAGGTCGGACGCGTCGATAGCATGGCGGAGGGAGAACCGACAGGTGCGCTGGCTGGCCTTGGAGGACGAGGAGATCGGGCGATGTTTCCCGGAGACCGTGAAGGTCCTGAAAGAGGCCGAGGAAATGAGAGCCGCGTTGAAGCCGCCAAAGCCAGCGGCCACCTCAGAGGCCGCAACCGACGGCGTAGCCGCGCTTCCCGTGCGGTCAAATGGTTAGATCCCGCCGCTGAACATGCGCATCTTGCCCGGTGCGCGCTTGCCGACTCTGAGCCGAGGATTACAGATTATGGGCATGCCGGCCGGGCCGCACGAGTCGAACTCGGCCCAGCAAGATCCCTCGTCGCTACGCCCCCAGGGATGACAGCCGCCGCGCTCCGAATCCTCATCTCCGCCCTTCTCGCACCGCTGCCAGCCGCGGGCTGGCACGACCTCGGACACCGGCTTGTCGCCCGCCTGGCCGAGCTGCGGCTGACGCCGCACACCCGCGAAGCCGTGCGCGACGTCCTCGGCGGTCAGAGCCTGGCCGACGCCGCGGTCTGGGCCGATCACATCAAGCAGTACCGTCACGATGCCGATCGGCTCCACTACGTCAACATCCCGCTGCGCGACACTGTCTACCTGCCGGAGAAGGACTGCCAGAACGGCCGCTGCCTCATCGGCGCGATCGAGTCCGACCGGCGGATCCTGGCCGACCCGGCAGCGTCACCGTCCGAGCGTGCGGAGGCGCTCCGGTTCCTGGTGCACTTCCTGGGAGATTTGCACCAGCCGTTGCACGTGGCCGACAACAGCGACCGCGGCGGGAATCGGCGCATGGTGTACTTACTGGGCGATCCGATGAGCCTGCACCAGGCCTGGGACGGCGAGCTGATCGCCCGCTACGGCCTGAGCCAGTCAGCCTACTTCGAGCTGCTGCGCCGGGAGATGGATTCGATGGACGTGTCGGGGCTCGAGCGGGGGACGGTAGTAGACTGGGCGATGGAGGGCCATCGCATCGCCGTGGAGCGAGTGTACGGCCCGATCCCGCGCGGCGGGAGGCTCCGGCAGTGGTACGTAGCGGAGAGCCGGCCAGTGGTGGACCATGCGTTGATCGCGGGCGGGGTGCGGCTGGCAAAGGTGCTCAACGAGGCGCTGGCGGGATACCGGCTGTCGCAGGGGGCTGGACCTATTCCCCGGACATCTCGGTAATCAGTCGCCGGAGCGCCCGCGCATTTTCACTCGAAAGAGCCCCGAGCTTCGCGCCGAGCCACGCCTTGCTCACCGTACGGATCTGATCCACCGCAATCTCGGCGTTCCGACCGCCGACCCTGCAGCCGAAGTCTGGAGCCGCTGGCTGAGCGCGTCCCATCCTTACGAGGGGATGGCACAGGGCCACCCCCTCGTGCGGGATGGAGTCGGGCTTACGTCGTTACCAATCGGCGCTCCGGGCCGGCGTAGCTCTGGTCATACCGGACGCGGCGCTCCTTGCCCTTCCACGACTTGCGCGCACGGCCCTCGCCAGTCTCCTCTACCCGGGCCTCCTCGCGCCGGACGGTGTCGCGAACGGTCTCGGTATCCTGCACCCGCTTCTTGCCGACCGTAATCTCCTCCTTCACCACCGGCCGTTTCTCCACCCGGACCTCCTCCTCACTGAGTGGAATCCGGATCTCTTCACCCTTTTTGATGTCGCCGCTGGCCGGTCGACCCGAGACGGGGTGTCGTTCGATCACCGCTTCCTCACGCGTCACCGGCACCTGAATGGTCTTCTCCTCGGTGACGACGTCCTTGCGAACCCGGACTTCGCCGGCCTTCACCTGCTCCTTGCTCGCCCGCAGCTCTTCCTCACGCAACTGCAGGCGTTTCCGATCCTCGACACCGAGTCTCGAGGTGGCCTCGGGGCCGAACTCCGCGTCCGAGTCAAATAGTGTCCGACGCGCCAGGTCCGCGTCGGCGCCCGCGTCGACCGTCACCAGGATCCCACCTTCCCGAAACCCGGACTCGTAGTACCGGGCGTCCTCCTCGGGGATGCCCATGCCGATGAGCGCCCCGATCAGGCCGCCGGCGGCAGCGCCGATCCCCGCTCCCGTCAGTGTCGAGGCAAGCGCGCCCCCCGCGATGGCGGGGCCAATTCCCGGAATCGCTAGTGCGCCCACTCCGGCGAGCAGCCCGAGGATACCGCCAAGGACGCCACCGCTCACCGCACCCGTCGCCGCACCCTCACCCGCCTTGGTGCCGGTGTCCATCGCGAACCGCCGCTGCTCGTCCCGGTCCTGCATGAGTACGCCGATTTGCCGGTCGGCGAAGCCCGCCGCTTTGAGCGCGCGGATTGCCCGTTCCGCCTGGGTGTTGTCGCGGAACAGGCCGACGACCGTGCCCGTCCCTCGGGTCGTCTCTGGATTATCGAATGGCTTCATCAATCCCCCCTGCGCAAGAGCCACGATGTCTTGCGCTCACATTGAATGTGAACATCGGCAAAGGCTGCCGCTTTCACGTGTGAGTGTAAAGAAGGGTCGGACGGGGTGTCGTGATGGTGGTCACTGCGGGGAGTGGTCTCGGAGCACCCTTTTCTTGGGCGATTCGTACCTGCGACTCATGGCAGGTGGGCGAACCTCTGACGGTGCGCGCGAAGGTGGGTACGCGGGAACGACTGAGCGCTCTCACGTACCCACGTTTCACACGATCAGTGCGACCACGCCGGCATGTTTTCGTCCACCGTGTTGTCGGTGATTCGCACCTGGGTCCCTCCGGCGCTCGGCATGACGAAGATCTGGTTCTTGCCGGACCGGTTGCTCACGAATGCGAGCTTGGACCCGTCGCCCGACCAGGTCGGGCTGAAATCCAGGTAGCCGCTCCAAGTAAGGCGCTTGAAGGTGCCGTCCACCAGGTTTTTCACCCCGATGTCCCAGCTCTCGCCCGGCGGCACATAGCCCACCGCGATCCGCTTCCCGTCCGGCGAGAAATGGGCGTCGCTGACGTGCTTCTGAGGCAGGATGACCTTGTGGCCCGTGCCGTCCGCGTTGATCATGTGCAGGGTATCGCCCAACGCTCCTGAATAGACGATCCGCTGGCTCGTCGGGTCCCAGTCTGGTCCGTAGCCGATGGGACCGCCCATCGCGAGGTTCACATAGGTCATGTTGCCGGTGGCCACGTCCATCAACGCCAGGCGTCCCGCGCCGCCGATATAGACGGTGGCGACGATGCGGGTCCCGTCTTTCGACCACGAAGGACGGGTGATGTCGAACGAAGACGGGAGGGACCGCGCCCAATGCTTGCCGGTGCCGTCGGCATTCATCAGGTAGATGTCCTGGTGTGCCACGTTCGAGGCATCCAGCCGGCTGCGCACGAACGCGATGTGTTGGTTGTCCCGGGACCAGACCGAGGTCACATCCCTGCCTGAAAAGCTGGTCATACGGACCAGCCCGGTGCCGTTGGACGCTATCCGGTAAAGGTCCCCTCCACCGGTGCGAGCGGACGTGAAGAGGATCCGCGCCCCGCTGCCTGCGGTCAGCAGCTCGGGCGTGCCGTCCGTCGCCTCGACCCCGAGCGGCTCGGCGGCATCGGGTGCGACGGGCGCCACGGGGCTGTCGTCATTGCAGGCAGCGGCGACCAGGGCAACGGCAAGGAGTGCGGTTCTGAGGACGGCGGACTGCGAGCGTGAGGCCGGCATGGTGAGCTCCTGGGACCATGGTCCCGATCCGGGTTGACCACAGCCGGGGCATCGGTGCCACCGGCGACGCAGGACAACCTAGGACCGGCGCTCACCTGGGGATCGCCGGGGAGTCACCGC
>DATAOI010000041.1 GCA_036265815.1 Gemmatimonadales bacterium | reverse complement strand
CGCCTACGATCCGCTACCCCCGATGAACGCCCATCGGTGGCTTCGCTGGAGGCCTGGCGGTGGCGAACGGGGAGTTGCCCGTTGGCCTCGGAGCTGGAGTTGGAACTGGGGGTTCCGCAGCACCGCTCCACCCTCATACTTACAGTATCTCACGAGTCTCCAGGCCCAATCCGTGATCAGCGCTGTCCCCAGGCACCCACCGGAGATCAGGGTTTGACCGCCTTCTGTCCCCAGTGTGGCGCCGAGCACGACCCCGCCAGCAGCCGCTGTCCGGACGCTCCCCTGGTCGGCCGGACCCTCCGTGCCGGCATCCGCGTCCGGGAAATGCTGGGCGCCACGTCGGTCGGCCCGCTCTACCGTGGCGAGTACCCGACGGGGGTGGATGTGGGCATCCTCTTCCTGGGGTCCGCTTCCAGCGATCCCGCCACCCTCGCCGTGCTGCGGCAGCGCTTTCGCCAAGCCATCCAGATTCAGCATCTCAATGTGGCCGCGATCCATGAGGTGAGCGAGACCCACGACGGGCTGGTCTACGTGGTGGCCGAGTGCCTCGCGGGGGAGCTGCTGGGGGAGATCGTCGCCAGGCGTGGCGCCCTGCCGCCGGAGGAGGCCCTGGATCTCTGCCTGCAGGCAGCGGCCGGCCTGCAGGCAGCGCACACCCTCGGGTGGACCCACGGGAATCTCTCGCCGGACACCATCCTGGTGACCCAGGCCGCGGGCGGCCGGCCGCTCCTCAAGCTGATCGGCTTCACCCAGGAGTTGCTGCCGCGGCGTTCCCGCATCGACGGAACCCTCGAGGACAGTGTGAGCGCGGGCTACGCGAGCCCGGAGCGGATGGCCGGGCGCCCTGCGGACGAGCGCAGCGACGTTTTCAGCCTGGGCGCCGTCCTCCTTCACATGCTCACCGGAGCCCCGCCCGCGCTCGCCACCCCGGCTGTTCGCCTTCCGGAGAGCCTGCGCGCCGCGCTCGAGCGGGCGCTCGCCCCTTCGCCCGCCCGGCGCTTTCAGACGGTTGCGGAGTTCGTGGAGGCGATCACGCCCCACGAACAGCAGACCGGCCCGGTCCCCAGGCTGGGACGAGTGATGGGAACCGGCGCCCTCCCCCTCGGCGCCGCGGCCGCCGCCCTGGTGGCGGTGGCGGCGGGCCTCTGGCTGCTCTGGGCTATCCAGCGGCCTTCAACGGGAGGCCTCCGGCCGAGGGTCCAGGAATCCGGATCCGTAGTGGCCCCGCCCGACTCGAATCCTGCCCCCAGCTCGCGCGTTGTGCCGCGGATCCGCCGCGACTCGGCAGCGGCGCGCCTTCCGGCAGATTCCGGGGCTCGTCCACCTCATCCCAAGGGCACAGTGGACTCGGTTCCGGGGCCGGTCATCAGCCCGTTCCGGCGCACCCATCCGTGGGTCGCGATCTTGGGAGAGCGGTTTTACTATCGCAGCAGCTGTCCCGTCGCTCTCGAGTCTCGCGACCTGCTCTACTTCACCAGCGAAGAGGAAGCGCGGGCCAGCGGCTTCGTGCGGACCCGGATCCCGGAGTGCCATTGAGGCTGGGCCGGGGAACGATCACGCCTGGGCGGTTTTCGCGGTGGCTCGCTCATCGGCGTGAGCGCCGGCCGGAACGCGCTCCCGCCGCCGCTGGAAGCCGGGGAGCCAGACGGGCGCGCCATCGATTCCGGGCGGAAGCGGGACCCCGAGCCAATCGGCGACGGCGGGAAAGAGGTCGACCGTACGGAGTGGCGCGGCCGGAAGCGCCTCACTGGCCCACACCGGGGTCTGCATGTGCCCGCGGATGAGGCTCCCGTGGCCGGAGCGGTGCTCGGGCACCTCGAAACGCTCTCGAAAATCGTAGCCTTCCCGCGCCACGACCAGCAGGTCGCCCGCTCGATCGGCCCGGAACTGATCCAGCAGGTGATAGGCTGCGTCGGGGAGCTCCGCATCCCAGGTCGACTCCAGCCACTCCCGCTCCGACCCGGTCCGTGGGCCGCCCATGGCGAGTGGATCGCCGTGGATCGGGCGATACCGGATGGTCCCGCCCGCACGTGCGATGATGGCGGTTCCCTTCGCGGTGCCGACCCACACCCCCCCTTCCGCCGCTTCGCCCGCCACCAGCGCCACCGAAGGCTCGGCAAGGAGCGCGTCTACCAGGTCGCCCGGGCTGCCGAAGGCGTCCGGGTGGCGGAGCCGCTCGACCGGCCAGCGCTCCTCCCGGCGGACGTTGGGCTGCGCGTAGACCATGGCCGAGCCGTTTCCCGCCACCATCACGGCGGCACGCGGGTTTCGTTCCCAGGTGATGGGATGAGAGAGCGTCGGCACGCCGCGGGCGCGGAACCACTGCGCCAGGTCCAGATGGGTGTGTACCACGGTGGCCCCGTGATCGCTCACAACCAGGATCAGCGACCGCTCCAGCTCCCCTCGCCGCCGGAGCATCTCGCGCAGCTGGCCCACCGTCGCATCCACCCGAGCCAGCGCTCGCCGAACCGGCGCCGAGTCCGGGTTGGTCTGGTGGGTGTAACCGTCCACCGCGGGGAACTGAGCGAACACGAACCGTGCCGCGCCCCGGGCCGCGCGCAGCAGGTGCCGGGCGACGGCTTCGTCGGATGGCTGATGCCACTGGGCGTAGTGCGCCAGCGCGCCCCAGGCCTGGCGCTCCCGTCGCGCAGGGTCGCCGGCCGGAGAGAGCCCGCGCGCGATCGGAGTGAAGATGCCGACGCTCTCGGGCACCAGCTCGAATATGGTGCGCACGTCGGAAGCGATGTCCTGGTCCAGGAGCGGCGCCTGGTACCCGCAGTAGCTCCGCACGGCTCCGCGGTCACGCCACCAGCGGCCACCGTAGGCGCGGCGGTCGAGCCAGCGGATGGATGGAATGTTGCAGCGTCCCGGGGTGCAGCCGGTGAGAAACGGCAGGTAGGCGACGCTGGTGGTCGAGGGGAACACGGTGATCGCGCGGGTCCGCCCGCCGGACTGGAGCATCGCCTCCAGGTTGGGCAGCGCGCCGGCGGCCAGGCGCTCCTCCGCCACGTCGGGACGGAGGCCATCAACCAGCAGGAGAAAACATCGGGTGGAGGACGGCTGCATGCGATGGCCGTGAGACGGGCGAGGCGCTCGGGTTCGGGAATCCGAAAGCTAATCCGATGAGTGGGGAGGGGAAGCGCGATCTGCCGGCTCGGCCACCGGCCGCGCGCCGCGGCAGCCTGGTCTCCGCGATGAACTGGATGGGAGGGCTCTCGCTGCTGCTCTTCTGGCTGCCTGGGGTAGGGCCGTTCATCGCCGGACTGGTCGGAGGGAGCAAGGCGGGCTCCGTGAAACGGGCCGTGCTCGCGGTGTTTCTGCCCGCCGTGCTCACCGGAGTCCTGGCGGCGGCAGGAGTGTCATACCTAACACATTGGTGGGTCTGGGGTGTGCTGGCCGGGCTGGGCGGTGTGGCGGTCTCCCTCCTCAATATCGTCCCCCTATTGGGCGGCGCGATCCTGGGCGGGCTCCTGTCTCGCTTCGTTGCTTCCTGAACCTCCGAAAAAACCCTCTTCCCAGGCTGGCTATGCGCGCCGTCCTCTGGCTTGTCCTCACGCTTGCCTTGACGAGCTGCGGCTCCGCCGCGTCCGACCCCCCGTCGGACGCCGACCTCAGGGTGCTCTTCCTCGGCAACAGCCTGACCCAGTTCAACGACTTGCCCGGCCTGGTGGCGGGCATCGCCGAGGCGGCCGATGGGCCGCGAGTCACGACCGAGTCGGTGGATTTCGGCGGGGCGAGCCTGGAGGACCTCTGGAATCAGGGCGACGCCCTGGCCGCGATCGACCGCGGCGGTTGGGACATCGTGGTGCTGCAGCAGGGTCCCTCGGCTCTGCCGGAAAGCCGGGTGCTGCTGCTGCGCGATGCCGGGCGGTTCGCCGAGCGGATCCGCGCGGCCGGCGGCCGGCCGGCGCTCTACATGGTCTGGCCCCCGCTCGATCGGTCCGGCGACTGGGATGCGGTCACCGAGTCCTACACTGCCGCCGCCCGGTCCGTCGACGGCCTCCTGCTCCCCGCCGGCGAGGCGATCCGCGAGGCGCTCCGGCGCAAGCCAACGCTCGAGCTGCTCGCGGCCGACCACTTCCACCCCACCCCGACGGGCAGCTATCTCGCCGCACTGGTGATCTACGCCGGGCTCTCGGGACGCTCGGTGACCGGCCTGGTGCAGCGGACCGCGCCCTCAACCATCCCCCTATCGGACTTAGCGTTGCTGGAGGCGGCCGCTAGCTGGGCCATCCTCAACCACAGCACTCCCTGAACGGACCTGGCCGGCCCCGGACCTGTCGGCCATGTGCGGCACCTCACCTCGCCTCCGGGCGCGGCTGTGGTATCTTGCAGGGGTAACGGATTGGTCACGAATCCGGCTCAAGTCCATCACACCCAGCGAGGCCGCGCATGTATATCGATCCTACGGCAGGGAGCCTCCTGCTCCAAATCGTCGCCGCTGGCGTGCTGTCCGTCGTGGCCATGTTCTCCCGGGTGCGCGAGGGTGCGAAGACCTTCTTCAAGTCGCTCCTGCCTGGCCGCAACAGGTGGACCGACAAGCAGTAGGCGGGAGCTCGCCGGCCCGGCTCTACCCTTTCCTCCTGGCTGTCGTTCCCGTCGTTCACCTGGTCGCCTCCAATCCAGGGTGGTCCAGGCTCGACGACCTCGCGGTCGTGGTGGCCGTGGTGCTGGCAGGATGCGGCTTGCTCTACGGAGTGGCGGCGCTGGTGGCGCGCGGCCGCTGGGGTGGACGCCTGCCGCCCTTGGCGGTGCTCGCGGCGGTCCTCTGGTTCTGGGGCTACGTCCAGGTCGTCGATCGGGTGGGCCACAGGGGGGATATCACCACTCACCTGGTGGTCTTTCCCATCGGCGCGGTGGTGACGCTCGGGCTCGCCTGGTGGCTCCTCCATCGACCGGCCGTGCTGGACCGTCTGACGATCTTCCTGACGCTTTTGGGTGGGCTCCTCGTGGGGTGGTCCGCGTTCTCCATCGGGCGGACCGAGCTGCGCAGCGCCCTGGCGATCCGGGGGAGCGCGGTGGTTCGGCGGCTGGCACAGCCGATCCGGGTGCGGCCCGGCGCTGCGAGTGGACCCAAGCGCGACATCTATCTCATCATCCTCGACGAATACGCCAACGCCGAGGTCACTGGGGCGCGGTATGGGTTCGACAACCACGTCTTCCTGGACAGCCTGCGGCGGCTCGGCTTCGTGGTTCCGGTGGTCCACAGCAACTACCTGCACACGCTGATCTCGCTTCCCTCGCTCCTCAACGCCAGCCAGCTCGCCGATCTCCCCAATGATGTCGGCAGCCGGACGGGCAATCCGAGGCTGGCCAACCATCTGGTCGAGCACAACCGCGCCGTCGAATTCCTCAAGTCGCAGGGTTACACCTTCGCCTTTTTCCCATCGCTGTGGTGGCCCGCCACCCGGCACAACGGGAGCGCGGATCTGGAGTTCGACGGGAGCGACGGATTCGATCCAGCGCGGGAGCTGAGCCGAACCGAGCTCCGCCGTGATCTGCGAATCGCCTCCATGCTGGATCTGCTCCACCGGGAAACCAGGTGGAGCGCCGCGGATGGCGAGCAGACCATCCGCACTCTGGCCGCCGTCGCCCAGGTGCCCAGGATTCCCGGACCGGTGTTCGGCCTGGCGCATGTGCTGAGTCCGCACCAGCCGTTCACCTTCCAGTCGGACTGCCGGCCACTCGGCCCTAAACTGGCCGCCGGGTCGAGGCCGGGAAGCCGCTACATCGGCCAGATCGAATGCACCAACCGGATGGTGCTGAAGCTGGTCACGGCGGTCCTGCGGGCCTCTGACGTGCCGCCGGTCATCCTGCTCCAGGGTGACCACGGCTCCAGCACGCCGGGCTTCGACACCGCCGCGACCGCCGAGGACATTCCCCTGGCCTCCGCCCACGATCGGTTCGGCGCCTTCGGAGCGTACTACCTGCCGGATCACGGCTCGGCGGCGTTCGGGAACAGCGTGACCGTGGTCAATGTGCTGGGGAACGTGCTTCGCTACTATCTCGGGGCCGACTTGCCGCGAGAGCCCGACGACCTGTATCTCTCCGCCTACAGCGCCCCCTACGCGTTCAAGCGGGTGAGCCTCGCCTGGCTGGCGCAGGCGGACTCGGCCTCCGGCGCGCAACGCACGGTGAGCGCCGGAGCCTCCGCTACCTCTCCGTAGACCGAGTTGCACCCCTTACGCGGCCAGCTTCGCCGCGCAGACCTGGGCCATCCGCGGCATGATGGCGAGCACCGTCTCGTCACCCGCGAGGCGCCGCATCGCGAGCACGCCATCCCGCAGGGCTTCGGCGGAGATGAGCCCCGCCTCCACGAACGCGGGGCCCGCTTCTGCGACCGACAGCTCCAGCAGCCGCTTGCCGTCGCCGCGCGCGAAGGCCGGCTGATTGAAGGCGATGTCGGGCGAGGCGAAGCCGGCCGCACGGATCATCTGATAGAGCCGCCTGCCGAGGGTGTAATCGACCCCGCGCTTGGGACCAAGCGCCCCGAAGAGCTCCGCAAACAGCCCCAGTGCGGAGGCGGGCTCACTGCCGGCGGACGTCAGATCTCCGTCCTCGCACACCAGCATTCCTCCCGGACGCAACAGGCGATGCATCTCGCGCAGCGCCGCGTCCGGCTCGGCCAGATGGATGAGTAAGTACCGGCAATACACCAGGTCGAATGAAGCCGCGGGCAGGCCGGTGGCAGCGGCACTGGCCTCCACGAAGGTGACGTTGGTGAGTCCCCGCTCCTGGATCAGCTCGTCCGCCTCGTCAAGCTGGGCGCGGCTGAGATCCACTCCGACGACGTGTCCCTCGCGCCCCACTAGCTCCGCGAGATCCGCCGTGACCTGCCCGATCCCGCACCCCAGGTCCGCCACCCGCATTCCGGCCCCGAGGCCCGCCAGACGGAGCAGACGCCGACTGCCGGCGCCATAGACCTGGTGCAGGATCCGCAGGCGGTAGGCGGCCGCCCCTCCGGTGGCGAGCACGTAAGTGCCGGGTTCCTGTTCCATCGCGATCGGTGACATCGCCGTCCCTCCGAGACTGCCGGTATGACTCCGGGTGCCGCTGATGATGGCCAACGATACGAATCAGCGGATGTCCTCGGGATCGGGGGCAGCCTGAGAGGGATGTCGGTGTTTCGCCTACGAGTTTGCTCCGCTGGCGCAGCCGATTACGGCATGTAGACCTGGCTGACGGTACCTGTCGGCAGCGAGGCCCCATCTCCGATCCGCCAAGGGTCACGATATGAGCCGTGCCGTCCAATGCGACCCGAGGCGCGGCGAGGTGGCTGCGCGGTGTTGGCATGGACGCCCGCCGTCGACCAGGTGTTCGTTTCGGGTCCAACGCTAGGAAACAGAAATCCCCGCTCACCCTTGAGGTGGCGGGGACTCGGTTTCTCCTATCGGGGCGCCGGGATTTGAACCCGGGACCTCCTGCTCCCGAAGCAGGCGCGCTAACCGGGCTGCGCTACGCCCCGCTCACTCTCCCCACGTCCCTGTCTGGCCCATGCGCCCTGAGGGACTCGAACCCCCAACCTTTTGATCCGTAGTCGCCAGGGCAAGCGGGCTCAATCGCTAACCACTGCGGGGGCAAGATAGTTCGGGCAGGCCAGCGGTCACAAGCGCTCTCAATCGCCAGCAATCTTGCACCATTCTCCCGCACCGCTTCTGCCCGGCTTACCATTCGGTCACTGACTGGCGCGAATTCGGTGGAGGCGCTTCTGTGACTATCCGTATTGCCTTAGACCGTGCATGGAATAGCAACATCAATCAAGCCTTCCCCGCCGTCGAGCCCTTCAACATAGAGCGTGCATCGTACTCGTGCAGAGGGATCGACTGGTCCGCCCCCCGGATCACGCACCGTCCACCTTCCAACCGCGGCCCGGATCCGGGCGATTGCGTTGTCGCTCAATATTGTCGTCCGACTAATCACACCCACGAGTTCGCCATTGGGTAGGCGGAAATGATCGAGCAAGCGCTCATTGTTCGGCCCTGGTTCCGATAACGTCATGGTTCTAAGCGGTGGCGGGGCAAGGACCACGACGAACTGGATCACCTTCCCCGGTCCAGGGTCTTCGACCCAATGAACATTGAGTCCCGAAAAGGTCTGTTCGGTGGTCCTTAATTCAGAGGCTGGGGTAGCGACCTGATAAGCGATAGTAAAACCCTTGGCCGTCATCGCGGGCCGTTCCCACCCGGTCATTTTTCTATCCGCTCCCTCACGTATGGCAATTTTGCCGGCCTCCACCGCGCCGCGAGTAACGGCTGTCCGCCACCTGCCACTCGCATGAAGGCTCGTCTTCAGGACACTCCCGGTTGCGCGGTCGGCCAGATAGACGTCGCTCGGGCCATCAGGTCTGACGGCTCCGTCGATCCCCCATAACTTAAATACGGTCCCGTGAGGTCCATCCGGGGACCCTGCCCCAAAGCGAATCGCCCGCTCGCCTCGCCTAGACACGTCCAACCTTCGGCGGGCGCGGGGAACGGCGAATCCAGCCGCGTTGAGGCTCTGTTGACTCCATGCCTTTAGTCTAGCAGCGGCAACCTTACAGGAGTCAAGCATGGAGGGAATCTGCTGGCTTGACGACAGCCCGTGGCTGGCTCTTTGGCCACAGGGCGGCAGTCTTGATGGACTAGGTAAACCTGCGCAGTTGATGCGAGGGCCGCGGCCCGATGAAGGGCGCCCCCGGCAAAATGGCGATCCTCACCTTGACCGGCCCGATCCAACGGCGGCGCCTTTGAGAACATCGCTAGCATTCATGCCGACACCATGATCGCCACTTTTCCTCTGGGGGTTCGCCGCTTCAGTGTTGCTACCCCCTGGATTCCGATGCGAGACCTCACAAGCCCCTCTACGGTTCTTCGTGTATAGCCTTTCCATAGATCTGTAGGAACTTCATGCGAAGATCAGTCGTACGGCCCAGCGCCGAATTGCGTTCTTGCTGGCAGGCCGTCGCGGGAGCGAT
>DATAOI010000040.1 GCA_036265815.1 Gemmatimonadales bacterium | reverse complement strand
CGGACAGCCCAGCAGATCGAGCACCGCGGCCAGCGCATCGGCGGAGTCGGGGTGGTCATCCACGACCAGCACGCGCATCTGGGTGAACCCCTCCGGGGTCAGGGCCTGGCGCACCCGTTCGGCGATCGAGTTCGCGGCCTGCTTCACGCGCGCGATGGCATAGAGGTTGGGGTCGGGATTAACTTCCTGTCCGGGGGGAACCGGGGAAGATCCCGTCGACCCCGCCCAGGGTGGGCTGGCGAGCATAACAGCCTCGTCCGGCGATGGGCGATTCAGCTAATAGGCGATTTTTTAGTATAGAGCTCAATTCTGAGAATGCGAAGAAAAGATGAGAAGGGGGGCGTTCGGGGGTGAGCAGCTTGAATGTCGGTAGCTTTTTTCTTGTCCTGACGGGAGGATGAACGTGCGCCCGAAATTCCTCCGGCAGGAGCCGACTTATGGCACACACTCGTCACGCCGTCAGCCTCACTCCCGAGCAACAAGCTGAGGCCGATCGCATCTACACCGCCCTCGTCGCCGCCGCCGACGAAGACATTCGCGCTCTGGCCAACCAGATGGCCACGACCACCGATGCCACCATCTTCGGCGAGAACGAGTTCACCCTTCGCGACATCATTCTTCGCGTCGCCGCCAAGGGAGTCGAGATTGCCCTGGAGGAGCGCAAAAAAGGGGGTACTGCGGGTCGAGTCGGAGTTGCGAATCGTGTCGGGAGTCGGCCCGGTTCCAACGCTGGCGGAGCAAGCGGATCGTGACCGTACTCGGGAGTGTTCGGGTCGATCGGGCTTATTACCACTGTATGCACTGCGGCCGCGGTCAGTTCCCGCGTGATGCGACTCTGGGATTGAGTGCCGGCGATCTGAGCCGGGGGGCGGCCCAGGTGGTGGCCCTGGCCGGAACGCTGGGCAGTTTCGCCGAGGCGGCCCAGAAGACGCTGCCGAAGTTGACGGGCTTGCGGGTGAGCGAATCGACGGTGGAGCGGACGACGGAGCGGGCCGGGCATCAGGTGGGCGAACGTCTGGCGGCGGGGGAGACGTTTGGTCCGCCGTCGCGGTGGAGGTGGACCCGAGACGCGGAAGGGAAGAGTTGTGCGTACGTGTCGGCGGACTCGACCGGTGTGGGCATGCAGGGTCCCGACGCTTCTGCGGCCGAGGGCCGGATGGCGGCGATCGGCATGATTTGGAACGCGGACCAGGAGGGTCAGGTCCGCTATGTCTGTGGGCTGACCGGCGGCCTGGCGGCGTTGGGTGAACCGCTGCGTCGGCAAGGAGCCCAGGTGGGCATGGACCGGGCCGAGCGGTGGGTGGCCATCAGTGACGGCGGGGCGGGGATCGAGGACTGGCTGCGGATGAACTTCCCACGGGTGGACGTGGTGATCCTCGACTTCTACCACGCCGCCGAGCACCTGTGTGAATGGGCGAAGATCCTGCACTCGGACGAGACGGAAGCCGATCGGGTGGGCTCGGAGTGGTGCCACCGGCTCAAGCACGAGGGTGGCCGAGTAATCCTGGAGGCGTTGCGGGCCATCGATGTGTCGGTCCGCTCGGCGGAGGTGCGTGAGACCCATCGGCAGTTGTTGGTCTACTTCGAGAATCAGGTGCATCGGATGGATTACCCGCTGTACCGCTCGAAAGGGTGGTTGATCGGCTCAGGCCCGGTGGAGGCGGCGTGCAAGCAAGTGGTGAATCAGCGGCTGAAGGGGAGCGGCATGCGTTGGTCGGAGGCCGGCGCGGACGCGGTGTGTCACCTGCGAGCCTTGTTTCGAAGTGAGAAGGGCCAGTGGGACGCCTGCTGGGCGACATTGGCCGCTTAACGCTACCGACAGTAAAGACGCTCACCCCTGATTGTCCCTGTCAAATCAGGCGGGCGAAATAACGGCATGTGGACGGCATGGATGAAGCGGACAGCAGTACCGATACAGGATCACAGGATGAATAAGATCAGACGCCAATCCCTCCAAGCCTGCGAGCCTGTGTCGATACTGTTGATCCGCTTCAATCCTGTCTTCGATCCTCATCATCCGCGTGCTATTGCTTTGCCAGCAATAATCACAATCACGCTCGTTCCACTCCGCGCACTTGACGCCCCGCCCCATTCCCGGAAGATCGTGGGAGTAGAGACCTGCTCCTGAGGAGCCACCGTTGTCGCACGATTCGACCCTGGAACCGATCCTGCGCGCGGTTGAGCCGGCCGTGCGGCTCATTCCCGAACGCTATCTGCGCCAGGTGTTACATTATCTGATTGACTGGGGCCACGTGCTGCCCACCAATCTCGATCAGCCGTACTGGGCGTCCCGCGCCGACCTCGTCGCCGGCCGACTCCTGCCCGAACACTTTCTGACCGGGACCGAACCGCGACTACTGCTCATCACCGATCCCGACGACCGGATGCTGGAACAGTTGCCGATCGCGCTGCAGCTCCACGCCTACTGGCGGGTCCTCTTTCGCGCGGCCGTGACGCGCGCAATCGACCGGAAACTGGAAGCGGGAGTGCT
>DATAOI010000039.1 GCA_036265815.1 Gemmatimonadales bacterium | reverse complement strand
GATGCCGACGCCGAGCCTCTCCTCGCAAGCCGGGTGTACAGCGCGCTCGCCCGGTGCTGGTATGTCGCGGACGACATGGCGGACGAGTCAACAGCGGTGACGCGTGCGGTCGAGCTCGCCGGGGAGCAGCCCTCAGAGGAGTTGGCGCGTGCGTTGTGGGCGCGAGCGCAATACGACCTTCGCGCTGACCACTATCAGGATGCACTCGGGTGGGCAGAACGAGCGCTTGACGTGTCGCGGAAGGTGGGGTGCACCGAAGTCGTGACACTCAGCCTGCAGATGTGTGCCGAATGTCACCTCGGCTTGGGGTCCATGACGGAGGCCGTCCGCTTGCACACCCAAGCGGTTGCGGTGGCGGAGGAGGCGGGACTTCACGGCTTGGCAACCATGCAAGCAGGAATGCTCGCCGGGACACTGCTGTCGGCAGGAAAGGTAGACGAGGCCTTCACATGTGCTCGGATGTCCTTCTCCGAGGGCCGGTCACGCGGACTGTCTGCACAAGCGGTTTGGAGTGGGGTCTGGCTCGTTGAAATTCTCATCATGCGGGGGGACTTCAAAGAGTCAGCGAACCTCGTCGATGAGCTTGCTGGCTTGGGGCTCAGCCACGCGATGGTCACCGACCTGCGGGCCAAACTCCTGCTCGCGCGGGGTCTGGCAGATGCCGCCGAGGGGCTGTTGCGCGACGCCGTCGAGCATGCCCCGCCCACCAAGGGGACGTCCGGGGACACCGACGTAGAAGCGGTGATCGCCGCCCTCTGTTTGCTGGGTCGTGAGCATGAGGCTGTGGAGGCCGCCCACACGTACCTCACCGGTCTGGACCTTTCCGACTCCCCAGTGGCGCACGCTTGTGCGGCCCATGTTGGTTGCCAGGTCCTCACCGCCGCGAGTACAACCTCGGAAACATCAGAGAAGCTCCGGCCGCTGGTTGAGCACTTCTTGCTGCGAGCTCGCGAGAGCTACGCCGACGAGTGGGAATCGTCGTACGCAGGCGTTCGTCTCGTGCTGGCGGAGGCGCTCACGAGTCGGCTCGCCGGGCTGCCTGCGACGCCGACACTCCGGCTCGCCGTCGAGCTCGCCACCCCGTACGGCGCATTCTTCGCCTTGGAGCCGCGTCTTTTGCTCGCCGAGGAGCTACTCACCCATGGCGAGCGCGACGAGGGACGCGAGCTGCTCGCCAAAGTCTGGCGCGAAGCCCATGACATGGGCGCCACCGACCACGAACGACGCGCCCACAGACTCGCCACCCGGTCGCGCGTACCGCTTCCCCACGCCGCGGCCGAGCCGGGGCCATGGGATCGGCTCACGCCGCGCGAACGCGAGGTTCTCAACCAGCTAGCGAAAGGAGCGACCAACAAACAGATCGCCGAAGACCTCATCATCAGCGAGAAGACGGTCAGCGTCCACGTCTCCAACATCCTGTCCAAGCTCGGTGTCGACAACCGCGGGACCGCCGCTGCCCTCGCGCGAGACCACCTCGGCTGAGCCGTTAGGACGCCCGCCATGCGACGCGCCGACGTCGGGAAGTCGCCCATGCCACCGGGGCGCCGACGACCGCACAGATGCCATGAGAGTAACGCCCTGGCAGGGCCGACAGCCGGCGGATAGACGCACCTCATCGCGGCATGAGCGGTCGCCTCGGAGGTGCCTCGGACCGGCCGGCGGTTACGGGCAGTTGGGAAGTACCAGCACGGCAACCATCACGAGCCCAAGAACACCCAGCACCATGGCGCCGCCCGCGCGTGGACGAGCGTATGCATGAACCTGCGGCGGACCAGGCCGCGACTCAGAAGGAGTCGCGGATGTGGATCGGCCGGGGCGCCAGCACCCGGTCGAGCGCCTCGTCGTTCTCCATGCCGCCGGAGAGGTGCCCGGCCATCCGGAGGTTGGCGCAGGTCTGGGCGCCGGCCCAGGCCAGCGCGAGCCCGCCGGGTGTCATGACGGGACCGTCGGCCGCCGCGGCCGGCACGCAGGTGGCCTTCCCCCGCTCGATCACCAGGCGCCAGGCCCCATTGGTCGTCCCGAGGTGATCCCCGGCGACGGAGAACGCGACGTCGCCGTCCACCGGCCAGTCGCGGCCGGCGAACGCGCCGCGCACGTCGTGCACGCGCAGCATGTACGGCTCGCGCTCCACGGCCTTCCAGTGCGCAGACGGGAGCGACAGCCGGGCCACGTCGTGGCCCGACGTACACAGCCGCACCTGGCCGACCACGCTGCCGAACGACCCGAGCACGTGCCACAGGGCGCCGTAGGCGTCGCCCCTCAGTGCGAGCAGATCGACGACCTCGAGGGTCGCGGAGTCGCCGGTCTCCTGGCCGCGGTGCCAGCTCGCGAAGCCGATCACTTCGCCCGCGTCGTCGACCGCGAGCGTGACTCCGGTGAACGCGTCGATGAAAGCCTTGGCATCGGCCGGGAACGCCGGGCCGCGGCGCGTGAGCGGGCCGTTCTGCGCTGCCGCCCAGGTGTCGTACACCCGGCAGACCGCGTCGAAGTCGGCGGGCGTCGCCCGGCGGGTGCGCACGCCTGCCGGGGCACCGATCCGGGCCAGCGCTGCTGCTGGGACCTCGACCGTGTCGTAGGACGAGATCACCTCGTAGCCGAACTTGCGGTAGATCCCGGGCGCGGTGCAGAACATCGTCGACACCGCTTCCCCGCGCTCCCGTAGCCCGTCGTCGAGGGCTACCCGGAACAATTCGTCGAGCAGCTTCGTGCCCCGCCGCTCGGCGGTCACCACGACGCCGGCGATGCCTCCGCTGGGTACGGCGCTGCCGCCGAACCACGAGTGGTACCCACGGGTTGCCAGCCGCGCCACGAGGTGGTCGTCGTCGAACGTGCCATACGCGTGGTACCCGGGCCGCGGGGGGTCGTCGGGGCTCTGCGGCGTCGTGCCCGGCGGTAGGTCGCCGAACGCTTCGCGGATGAGCCCCATTGACTGGTCGAAGTCGTCCCGGGTGAGCGGTCGGGTGGTCAGGGGCATGGCCGAAGCCTAGGAGGCGTCGCGGTTGTTCGCGCGGCAGTCACGTGGGGGGCCTCCCTTGATTCCGATTCGACGTCCGCTCATCGGCAGATCAGCGCGCTCAGCGGCATGAGCGGTCGATGGCACTGGCACTCTGGCCCCGTGACTTGGATTCCTGACGACATGTTGACGGCGGTGCGCGACGCGCTTAGCCGCAGTGGTCCGGAACTCAAGGCCACGCCCCCGGACAGGCACACTCGATTCGGCGTTTGTGGCTTACTAACGAAGCGCCACGGTGAAGAAGTCGGCGTGGCGGCCATGGCTGATGGTGAGGGTGCCGTTTGCTCCGGCATAGATTCCCGTTCCGCCGGTGACTGCAAAGACATCGGCGTTGCTGGGTGGTGGTGCATGTGGAAGGTTGCGGTCGAGTCCCCCACCCTGGACGGTGATCTGACCCTTTCGGAGTACGAGTGTCAGAGCGCACTGCAGTCCCTTGAAACTCGCATCGTTGATCGTGCAGACCGCCATCGCCCGCCCGAACAGCTCACCGTTCCTGCGAAGGCTCACCGCCCCGACGTCCCTGTCACCCAGCGAGAGGCCGTGCGGCGGCACGTCCACGAAATGGTGGTCGCGCGGCGAGATCTGGACGGCCCTGAACGTCAGCGTCCGCCCGGCTTGCCCGTGGGCCGAGCGGGCTTCGCCCTGGGCGGATCGGAACGCCATGGCGCTGAAGAGACCGGCAACCACCACCGCGACGAGAAGAAGGTACCTGGCGCGCATCATGTTGCTCCTCCCGCTCTGGGAGTGGCAGAGATGCCCCCTCTGCCCGGGCTACGCCCCAGGGCGGTCGCTGTCAAGGCCGAAACGCGGACGATTCGAACGATCGCTCATCGGCATGAGAGTGCACCGGACAGCGGCATGAGCGGGCGATCCAAGGCGTGACGCCTCGCCCTGCAACGGGAGACCCACGTGGGACGCACACGGCGAAGCCCCCGCCGGCTGGCGGGGGCTTCGTGCGGCCTAGGAGCCACTGGTCTAGAGCTCTAACACCTGACCGGCCGAACAGGACGCGCCCAGTTCATCGGCTGCCGCCACAGTACCCCTAAAGGGTGTACTTCAAACCGAGGACTAGGGTCCCTCGGCAGAGCTGGTGGCCTCGACCAACTCCGCCGCCAGGTCACGGAGCTTGCGGTTGGATCGCTGGCTGGCTTCCTTCAACACCACGAACGCCTGTTCCTGAGACAATTGACGACTCGCCATGAGGATCCCGATTGCCGCGCCGATGGTGCGCGACGAGATGAGCGCCCGATCTAGCTGCGCCGCGTGATCCTTACTGAGGACCCCATCTGCCTGCAGCTGGCCGATCATCTCGCGGTCGATCGAGGAACGCGCCTCT
The DNA here is from genome assembly GCA_036265815.1 of Gemmatimonadales bacterium. Lineage (NCBI taxonomy): Bacteria > Pseudomonadati > Gemmatimonadota > Gemmatimonadia > Gemmatimonadales > Gemmatimonadales bacterium. The sequence continues at coordinate 1,441 of DATAOI010000039.1, read as the reverse complement.
ATCTCGTCGGACCGCTGCTCGGCAGCATCCGCACGCCTCTCGGCTGCGTCAGCCCGCTCGTGCGCAGCGAGAGCCTGGTCCTGCAGCGCTTCGATGTCGGCACCATGGGCCGTGACCAGCGCAACCAGCATGTCGAGCTGCTGTTCCAGGTCTGGGTTGCCCGATGCCGCCATGCAGGAATTATGACGTCAGCCTGGTTGGCCCGCCCAGGCTAGTCGACTCCTATTGGGGCCTGGCCAGGGCCCGGCCAGGGGCCGGGTGGGGCGGCGTGTGTGGCTGGCGGGCCTGCTGATTGCTGTGCCTCCGCAGCGCTCAACTCTCGGGCTGGGTGGCTCGATGCGTAGGCAGGGCGGATGGTGATGCCCAGCACGTGGAACCGTCCGCTCGCCGCCATGCATCCGAAGGCAATGGGGTCAGCAAGCGGTCGAGCTGGACGATGCGAAACAGGCGCCACAGGCGGGCGCTCGCCCCGACCACCGAAAGGGTGCCGCCAAGCGCCTGAACCCTGTTCACGGCGGCGGCGAGTGCGCCCAGACCAGAGGAGTCCATGAACGTGACTCCGCTGACGACTACGAGGAGATGGGGCACCCGCATCAGCCCGATCGCATCCTCGAAGGAAGCCAGCACCTCACTCTTGACCGTGAGATCGATCTCGCCGATCAGCGAGACAACGACCTGGCCTCCGACCTGCGCGACGAGTGGCTTGTTTCTGGACACACCGGCCCCCTGCTTATCGCAGCGAAGGAATCCGTGGTCTCTGGGTGCTCCGCATCCCCACCATGTCGCGGACGCGACGTGGCTCTCCTTTTGAGAGTCCCACCGATACCCCCCCATGTCCAGGCGAGTCTCTCGGCGGTGAGTTCTTCAAACGCGTGATTGGGCTCGGCACGCCGTACCTCGGCAACGCTTCCGCTCATCGGCATGAGCGTGCTTGCGTTCGCCAGCTCGCTCCGGGCGTTAGATGATCTGCGGGCTGCCACCCCTCCACGATGACCCAGTGCCCCTGTTCGAGCACCGGCCGCACGACGCGTCCTTGCCAGCCCGAGACGTTCTGGCGCCACTCCAGCAGGAGCGCGGGCAGGCGACCGTGCTCGCCGGTCACCCAGCAGTGGCGGATCTGTGAGGGGTACGGCTCGCGTCGAGGCCCCGGAGCCTGCGCCTCGGACAGCGGCGGGGTGCCGTGGATGCGCTCGTGGAGGGATGCGCGGCCCGCGCGACGGCGCTTCATCCCTCCGGGCATGCGCGACTGTATCGACCGTGTGTTCGATCTGGGTGCTGGTCGGCCGGATCCGGCTCAGGGGCAACTGCGGACGTTGTCCCGCGGGTCGACGGTGCAGGTGTCTGTGCCGGCGCCGCCGCGCACACTGTCGTCACCGACGCTGTCCTGGGCGTTCAAGGAGTCGTTCCCGTCGCCCGCGATGAGATGGTCGGCGCCGGTTCC
>DATAOI010000038.1 GCA_036265815.1 Gemmatimonadales bacterium | reverse complement strand
CCGCTTTCCCCCGGCCTTCACCGTCGTGTCGTGCCTGATGCTGACGGTGAGCGCCCCCTCCTCCGCCGGACCCGCGTAGACCACCTTTCCGCCGAGCGCGGCCATGACGGGCGTGCCGTCCGGGTTGTTGAACTCGACGCCTTGATGCTGCTGGAAGAAGCCGCCCATCGTGGAGCCGTAGCGGTAGGTCTGGTCGATGAACTGGTTGTTCGGGACGGCGATCGGGCGCCGCATCCAGATGGTCAGCGGCGCGACCGGCGGGGCGGCGGCGGGCGCGCGGTTTCGGAGGCAGGGCAGCGTGTCGGTGACCGGCCGGAGGCCGCACGGCGTGCCGTGATACTGCTGCCGGCCGATGAGGATCGCGTTGGCCGGCGGAAACGCGGCGGCGGCGATCGGTGTGGACGTCCAGCCGCTGTCGGTGTGCTGCAGACGCTGGTTGCCCCGAAGCGTGGTGACGTTCCAGCCCCGCCGGTCGGCGGCGAGCCGGCGGACGTACTCGTTGGACAGCAGCCGGAGGGCGGTATCGGCTGGCCCGCGGGCGGCCGGGCCGATCGAGTCCTCGATGGCGATCCAGTGTTCGCCGTCGTCCGTCGTGATCTGGAGCCCGTCAGCGGTGGCGATGACCGTGGTGTCCCCCCGGGTGACTATCCCGCCAGGAATGACGTACTGCCATTCGGGGCCCAGCTGGTCGTAGGTCCAGTTGCGCCAGGTCCGGCCGCCGTCCCGCGAGATCCCCCACCCGTTCCCGACGGTGCCGTACCAGACCTCGCCCCGCGGACCGAACGCGATCGCCTGGACGAAGTCCATGCTGATCGACGTGGCCGTGGCAGAGTCGTGCCGAATGGGCTGCCACTGGTCCGCCCCAGCGGGGAGGCGAAACATCCCGACACCATAGGTCCCGACCCAGAGAGCGCCCTGCGGGTCTCTCGCCGCGGTGAGCACGTGCACCCCCCAGCCGGCGCTGTCGGGCAGGGGCGGCAGCACCGCCTGGGCGAAGGCGGCGCGGGTCGACAGCAGGACCGTGATCCCGACCATGGCCAGCAGAGGCGGGTGGAGACCAGACCGTGCGCGGTGGCTCATCGAGGCGTCCAGGAACGAGGTGGAAGCGTCAGGCCGGCTCCAGCCGCAGCCAGTCGATCAGCACGTGCGGCGGCCGAGTGGCCACGAAGAGGATAGCGTCGGCCACGTCGGCCGGTCGCAGCATCCGGGCGCGCGCCGGGAAGCCCACCCGGTGGTCGGGATCGTAGGGATCCCAGGCCCCGGTGTCGGTTGCGCCGGGAGAGATCAACGTCAACCGAACCCCGCTGCCGCGATATTCGGCCAGTAGGGTCTCATGAAGCCCGCGGAGCCCGTACTTGCTGGCCGCGTACGCGGCGTTCTCGGGAAGGCCCAGATGGTCGGCCACGCTGCCGACGCTGACGAAGCAGCCGCGTCCGACCGCGCGGAGCATCGGGAGGATGGCGCGGGCGAGCGTGAAGGAGGCACGCAGGTTGATCCCGATCTGGGCGTCGAACTCCGCCGCCGTGGTCTCCTCCAGAGAGCGCAGCAGGAAGCTCCCGGCGTTGTTCACTACGATGTCCGGCGGGCCGAACTCCCGCGCGATGCGATCGGCCAGCCGCGCGACCTGGTCGGCGTCGGTCAGATCGCAGCGGACATCGTGCCCGGCGCCGTGCGCTGCGTCCCGGAGCGAGCGGGCCACCCGGAGCACCCGGCAGCCCGCGCCGGCCAGCGCCTCGGCGGTGGCGGCGCCGATGCCGCGAGAGGCACCGGTCACCACGGCCAGGCGTCCGGCCAGGGCGGTCACTCCGCCAGCCTGCCCCCGTGCGCGAGACGGAGAAACTCCACCCGGGTCTTGGAGTCGTCGCGGAAGATCCCTCGAAGCGCGCTGGTGACCGCCCGCGAGTTCTGCTTCTCCACTCCGCGCATCATCATGCAGAAGTGGGCCGCCTCGATCACCACGCCCACCCCGGCGGGCTTGAGCGTGTCCATCACCGCGTCGGCGATCTCGTCGGTCAGCCGTTCCTGGACCTGCAGCCGCCGAGCGAATACATCGACGATCCGGGCGACCTTGCTCAGCCCGAGGATCTTGCCGTCGGGGATGTAGGCCACGTGGGCCCGGCCGAAGAACGGCAGGAGATGGTGCTCGCAGAGCGAGTACATCTCGATGTCCCGGACCAGGATCATGCTCTGGTGCTGTTCCTCGAACACCGCGTCGCCGATGACCTCCTCGACCGTCATCCGGTAGCCCTGGGTGAGGAAGCGGAGCGAGGATTCCACCCGGTCGGGGGTCTTGAGCAACCCTTCGCGACCCGGGTTCTCGCCCAGGGCCTCGAGGATCGCGCGGACCTGATCGGCGAAGGGCTCGAGGTGCGGCTGGGCCGCGTCGGGGGGGGTGACGCGTCGCCGGTTGGACCGGGGCAGCGCCCCGTCCTTATCCGCCTTGGTAGTCGACATAGTTTCTCGGGGTCTCCCACAGGCGGAGCCGGAGCGTGAGGTCGGCGGGAAGCGCCGCCCTCAGCTCCCGCCAGCACACCAGCGCGATGTTCTCGGAGGTCGGGTTCAGATCGCGGAACCAGGCGACGTCCAGATTCAGGTTCTTGTGGTCCATGTGCTGCAGCAACCGCTCCTGCGCCAGGTCCTTCAACCGGTTCAGGTCCATGACGTATCCGGTTTCCGGATTGATCTCCCCCTCGACCGTGAGGTCGAGCTCGTAGTTGTGCCCGTGGAAGTTCGGGTTGTTGCACACGCCGAACGTCGCCCGGTTCCAGGCCTCGGAGCACGTAGGATTGTTGAGGCGGTGCGCGGCATTGAAGTGCACGCGCCGCGTCACGCTGCATCGCGGCATCGAACGACTCGGTGACTGGTCCTGGGAGGAAGATGCGGGGACCCGGGGCAAGGTCAAGCCGTGCTCAACGCACCTGCACCATACACCTGCGCCATACACATACGCCGGCCGAAAGCCGGCCGGCGCATGTGGAGTACGGCAACAGAGAGGATTATTGAAGCCCAATGAGAATGTTCGGCGCCCTCACCAAGACTCCTGCCTTCCCCCGAGGGGCGTGACATCGGCCCCGGCATTCGGGCCCATCACTGGACCTGTTGGCTCAATAATGTGGCTCCCCATCACCGCGGGATTAAGATAGGAGGCAGCTTCCCTAGAATCAACCGAGCGAGGAGTCCACATGCCGTCATTGACGCTGGTCGTAGCCGTCATCGCGCTGGTCACGTGGGCGTTCCTGATCTTTGGCGGGGTCACCAGCTTGGGCGTGACCCATTTGTTGCTTGCCCTGGGTAGCGTGCTTCTGGTCCGCTGGTGGGCGCTCCGCGCTTGACGCTGTGAGGACAACCGAGTTGCTTGATGGTAGTTTACCACAGACAATCCACACGGAATCCACGGGGGGCTCGGCTGGGGCGCCTGGCCAGGCCGCCTAAGTCGCTCCGCCGTCGTCGTATACAGGAGCGTTGCCGGGCTGTGGGCAACCGGGGCTCATCGGCATAGATCGTGCTGGTCCCGCCGTCGCTCGCGAACGGCGCCGGCCGCACACCCTGCTTCAACCAGCGACGGGCCATTACGTGATACGATGGATGGAAGGGCTGATAGAGCGCACCGAAGCCCAGGACGCCCGGCGGCGGCTCCAGACCGTGTGGAGCGCCGACGACGGCCGTATCCCTGACCGGGAGGCTCGCTGGCCGGCCGAGCCGGTGCGGCAGCAATGGGCCACCCGGGTACTCAATTTCGTCCTCGCGTCGCTGGCGCTGGTGTCCCTGTTGCCAGTGATGCTGGTGATTGCGGTGCTGATCAAGCTGACCTCGCGGGGCCCGGTGTTCTACCTGCAGGAGCGGGTGGGGCTGGACCGGCGGCAGCGGGGCGTGGGGGCCTTGAACCACCGCCGCAGCCACGACGCCGGG
>DATAOI010000037.1 GCA_036265815.1 Gemmatimonadales bacterium | reverse complement strand
GTAGTTGAGCACCATACGGGTGAACCCCGACCTCTCCGCCCAGTCCAGCCGCCGCCGATAGCCGCCGGACCCGCAGAACGGCCACCGCTCCATCATTTTCGACGAGACTTGGGCGTGGATCAGGTCGGACCCCGCAAAGCGACCCGGGCCGATGGCTACGCGCCCGCGGTCCTTCGCGAACCCCATGATGCAGAACAGGAACACCTCGACCCGGTAGCGCTCGCTCGGATCGTCGATGCTGCTGGTCCAGCTGAAGGCCCAGCGCGCCTCGGCGGCGGTAATCGGACGACCGACCCCTCCACCGATACGAGCGACGACCTTCCCCGTGGCCAGTCCCCGTTCGATTCCCCGGCAGATCCTCACGTACTCGTTGCGGAGCTTCACCTCCGCGGCGGCATGCGGCAGACGGGCGGCCGTGCTGGACAGCCCGTTGGTCATGGTCGAGGTCCAGTGCATCAGGAACTCCACAGTGCTGTCCTCGTTCCACCCGAGCATGAGCATCTTCCGGCTGGCCAGCGCCATCGCCGCGGCGTTTCGAGTTACCCCGTCCTGCAACCCTTCCTGCTCAAGACGATCGACGTCGATCTGGCCGACCCTGCCGGTCGACCGGGTCACGATTCGGGCACTCGTTGGCGTGCTCAGCGCCGGTGCACGAGGCGCACACTTCGAGCCCCGACACGGCGAAGGCGGCCGGCAGCGCTCCGCGAGGGCGAACACGTCCAAAGGATTGGACCCCGCGATCCTGTCCATGCTGGCCACCAATCGCGTGATCTCGTCCCCTCTGGACACGACGGACAACGGGGCCAGAGTATGGGAGTCGAGTTGGGTGGTGCCCGACGCGAGCGGCATCCGTAGGGTGTGCTTGCTCGTGGGGAAAACCTCGATCCAACCGGGGCGCACCTTCAGCCCCGCGGCTTGCAGCGCGGCCGGTATCAGCACAGGCAGGTCAGACCTGAAGGTCTGGCTAAGCCCAAGGGTGGAGACCGGCACGGCTAACGGGAAGAACAGGTGGAGTCCACGGCGGGGCGAGCGGACGACAACCGGCTCGCTGCCGAGAGCCCGCCTGCAGCCTTGGTAGCGTTCGCGGAGGCTGCCGGGTGGTTGTCCTGGCCGGCGGTCGATGTCGATCGCTAGGAACCGGGTCCAGTAAAAGGGCCTCCCGTGGAGCCTCCCCTCCTTGCAGTGCATGTGCAGGCTGAACCGCCGCAGGCGCTCGTCGCGGCCACCGGCAAAGTGCGCAGCCAGGCTGCCCACCCAATCGGTTCGGTAGCCCTTGGACCAAACGTCCCCGTGTGTCTCCCCCCACCCGAACTCCCTCCCAATGAACCAGTGGCAGTACCGGGCGACGACCTCTCGGGAAAGCGGCAGCCCACTGTACTGGATCACGGTATCCACGGCCCACTTAAATCGCTCTGCATCAGCCTCGATCACCTCACCTGGCACCGCCCCCAGTCGAACTCGCCGCATCCACCCCTCCGTCCATGTCAGACAGCACGGCACCGACCCCGACCCCTCCATACCCCCTGGGGCGCGAGGGACCCGTTATCCGACACACTGCGACACCTGGGTAACTACGTGCGACGTAGGCAGCTCGGCCTTTGGGCGAGGTGGGGGCCGATGGTGTCTTCGCCGTTGTTGACGGTGCAGATGAGGTGTCGTCGAGTGCCAGGGTCCTACTTGAATCGGCTAGGGTTCTAACATCGGGATGGCCAAACACTCGGGTTCTCATAACCAGTCGTCCCTCTCGGCTATGGCATGGCATCGAAGAAGTACGCCAGCCTCCCCTTCTCAGCGAGAGCGAGTCAGTTGCCCTAGTGGCGCGCGTAGCAGAGGTGCCCGTGACCCTCGCGATGAACCATTACTGGCCCAAGGCGGTGAGGGACGCGATTCGGCGACCCCTGTTCGCCATCCTCCTTGGTAAACACATCGCGTCGAAGAATCAGCTCATTCCCCAGAGCACAGCCGATCTCGTCGAGCATCTCGTGAGTCGTGCCTTTACAGCATCTAAAATCGACGTCGCGGCATTGGAGCCATTCCTTGAGCGACTAGCCACTCTGGTAACCGACCGAGAAGCGCCCGTAGTGCCCGTGCGCGAACTTCACGACGTGCATAGCGCGGGAGTGCTGCAGCAGACCGGCCTCATAATCAACGATGGTCGCACGATCGGCTTCTCACTGCCCATCCTTGCTGAATGGTTTGCGGCGCGGGCGTTGGTAAGCGGCTCACCCTCGATCTCTGAAGTTATCTCGGAAACTCAGCGTGCGGACCGATGGCGTTTCCCCCTGGCGATCGCGGTCGCGACATGTTTGTCACGTCGCGCCGATGAAATAATGGAGCCACTTGCAGTCAGCGAGCCTGCTCTGGCGTCCTGGGTTCTTGACAAGGGGGTCGCTCAATGGGGTTTCGATGAGAGTGTCGCTCCCCCACCGCCATTAGAGGCTGGCCGGTCAATTTGGAAGGCAATGCGCGCTTGGGTGGAAGGGGTCCGGCCAGTGGCTCCGGCTATCGCTCCGCTAAAGAGTAACGGCAGCCTGCGGCCGCTTGGCGTAAGCGTTCAAGGTCCGTGGCTAACATCAGCCTGGTATCGCGGGGTGTCGGACGTGCCTGAGATCAGCGATCTAGGTCCTGTGGACTGGTTCCACATGCCAGTAGGCTGGTCTGGTAGCCAGAGCGCACGGACAGGTGCTAGTCAGGCTTGGTCGTGGCGCTGGACACATGACAAGCTTCGCCAGCAGCTCTCGGAGTTCTTACGTCACCGTAGGCTGCCAACCGGAGTCGGTCAACTACGTGCCGAAGAAATGTGGGCGGCAGCCTTAGCAGTTAGCGGGAGTGCAGCGCGTTCGACCCATCCAATCTCCTTGAGTATGCTTGAGGAGCGGCTCTCCTTCCTTCCGGAAGGTTTGGCGCGTGCCGTTGATGCTCCTGAGCCGTTACTCAAGGGGCCCCATGACCTGACAGGGCTTCGGAAAGAAATTGCTGCCCTTCGCGAGCGAGGACTTGACAGCTTGGAGCCGCCATATCCCGCGCCGGAGGCGTTGCACGCGCCAGGCGTATGGATCCCTGGAACGAGTGGGCCGGACTTGGTGCTTCGTCGAACTATGAGCGTGTACCTAGCCGCCGCCACCGGCTACCCGGCATTCGTCCTTCGCTGGTTCCCTAAGTTTCGGCATCGATTCCGACACGCTGCGGTTCTCCCTGCTCGGATCGTGGGCTATGTCTGCCCGCCAGACCCTCGCGATAAGCATGGGCTACCGACTATGTCCTATACGTTTTGGCCACTTTCTATTGGAGAAACTACGCAGGTGCACTTCGAGCTCTCGGCTCAGAACCGATTCTGGGAGGACCTGGATCGTGATCGGCAAGCCTTAGCCGAGCGAACACGGGCCGTGCGGAGGAGTGCGAGTTCATGGTTGTTTCCGCCTGTCGTTACGTCTCACATTGATCACGTCTTCAGGCACTTCCCAGCACTGGAATTGGTTCACGACTGGCTACGACTCGACTTGCGGGACGTGCACTGGCTCCGGTGAGCCGCCGCTGGCCCCGGGAAGCAGAGCCCATAGTGTAGTAGGGGTTGTAGTAGTAAACCGGAGGGTTCCTGGCGCAGTACGGCGCTCCTTCACAGGGAGCTCCGCTGATCTGCCCCTACGCGTCGCACTCATAATGCCGGGGCCGCGGGTTCGAGTCCCGCCCCTGCTATCATCCTAAGCCTACGCCGAGTGGCCATAAGTAGAGCGAGGCTGTTTGACTATGCGGCCCCTAGGGTGGATATGGGGGTGCTGGGTACGCTGCTGGCGGAGGCCGGGGCCAAGGATCGCGTGGGCCTGTAGGGTTGGGAAGCAGCCGCGGCCCCGATTGCCGGCAACGAGTGGGATATCTGCTCGGCTGGCTGAAGCGGTCTAAGGTTCCGGGTTATCCGGTGCGGCAACGGGGCCCACACAACCAATGCGAGGACTGGTGACGAGCCGTCCCAGCTCCGGAGACCAAGTGGCCAGTACGACTCCGACGACCAGCCAGAGGAGCCCAAGGGTTTGAAGCCGGAGTCCGCCTGTTGCCACGTTGCGAACTCTGGCCTCCAGCCACTCATCCTGTTCGACCCGCTCTCGCCGTTCGATGGCCGCCTCGTCCTTCCGCTCCTTCGTTTCCTGCTCTAGGTCGTCCTCCAGCTTGTCGGCTCGATCCTCCAGTCCGTCTACAACTCGCTCTAGCAGATCCACGCGCTGAGAAAGCGTTGCGTCGGGCCCAGGCTTCACGCGGGCCCGGGCGCGCATTGTGCCTACACCGAGTGTTGCGGCCCCCACGCCCACTATGTTCGGCGGTCGAGGCTTCCTGCCGAGCTTACGGAGCAGGTCGCCCCACGTTCGACGTATGGCCTCCCAGACTTCATCCCTCATCTCCAGCGTAGTCGAGGGCAGCCCGAAGCTGCGTCGCAGGTCCGAGATGCCGAGGGCCACGGTGGCAAGCCCGAGCACCTGTAGAAGGCCCCCGACCGTGCGGGCACATGCCTCAGTACCTGCATCCCACTGACCCGCGAAGCTGGCCAGTGCAAACGCGAATAATCCCCACCCAAAGAGACGGGAGAAGTACCACGGCCAACGGCGGGACTGCGGCGCGTCCGCCATGACCTACAGTTGAAGCGAGGCGAGCGTCAACCCCACCCGGCGGCTTCCCGTGTGCTCGGTCAGTGTGCAAGAACTTGTGCAAGTTCGGATGCCGAAGGGGTGCGAACTCCACCGGCGAAGTCCACACCCCTAGATGCCGCTGGCCGTGAGGTTTGACGGCATATGTGAAAGATAGACTGGTGCAGCCGGCTCCCAAAGCAGGCGCGCTACCGCGGCCGCTCCCGGAAGCTGGGAGCGAGCGACCACCCCCGCGCTATGGCCGCGCTTCCGACTGCCCGTGTCCATAAGTAGTTCGCGGCAGTATGCTTGAGTTCACCTCCACTCCACCGGCCCCAGGTGGCGGACCTCCGCGAGCGGCTCCAGAACGGCTTAGCTGATCGTTACCGTATCGAGCGCGAGCTCGGGCGGGGCGGCATGGCCACGGTCTTTCTGGCGCACGACCTCCGGCACAAGCGTCCGGTGGCGCTCAAGGTGCTGCACCCCGAGTTGGCTCACACGCTCGGCCCCGAGCGCTTCCAGCGTGAGATCGAGACGGTGGCCCGCCTCCAGCACCCGCATATCCTCACCGTGCACGACTCCGGGTCAACGGCCGGGCAGCTCTGGTTCACCATGCCCTTCGTCGAAGGGGAGAGTCTCCGCGACTGGCTCCGGCGGGAGCAGCAGCTCCCCGTGGAGGTCGCGCTTCGGATCGCCACGGACTCGGCCCGGGCGCTCCAGTACGCCCACGACCACGGGGTGATCCACCGCGACATCAAGCCTGAGAATCTACTCCTCACGAAGGACGGCAGCACGCTCGTGGCCGACTTCGGCATCGCCCGGGCCCTGAGTGGGGGCGACGACCGGCTCACGGAGACCGGCATGAGCGTGGGCACCCCGACCTACATGAGCCCGGAGCAGTCGGCTGGGGATCGGCACCTGGATGCCCGGACCGACGTGTATAGCCTGGGCACGGTGCTCTATGAGATGCTGGCGGGTGAGCCGCCCTTCACCGGGCCCACGGCCCAGGCGGTAATCGCCAAGCGCCTCGTCGGCGAGGTCCCCCGGCTGCGCCGCGCGCGACCCAGCGTACCGGAGAGTGTGGAGGCCGCGGTCACCCGAGCGCTCGCGCCGCTGCCGGCCGACCGATTCGCGAGCGCCGCGGAGTTCGTCCAGGCATTACAGCCGACGACCACCACGCCGACTGCCACAGCCACCCGCCGCTCGGCTGCTGCCACTGGGCGCGCCCGGCGACGGATTCTGATGGCCGCGACGGCGCTGGTTCTCGGCGTCCTCATCGGACTCGGCGTGCTGTTCGCCTGGCGGCGGAGCCACGCGGGCGTCGGGGAGGCGGGCGGCGCGAAGGTGCTGGCTGTTCTCCCGTTCGAGAACCTGGGCGACTCGGCCGACGCCTACTTCGCCGACGGCATCACCGACGCGGTGCGCGGCAAGCTGTCCGCCGTCCCGGGGCTACGGGTGATCGCGAGCACGAGCAGCGAGGAGTACCGGCGCACCCGGAAGTCTGCGCGCCAGGTGGCACGTGAGCTGGGCGTCCGCTACTTGCTGATCGGCAAAATCCGCTGGCAGAAGGGCGGCGGGGCGAGTCGGGTCGAGGTGAGTCCCGAGCTGGTCGACCTCGGCGACCCGGACGCGCCCACCACCCGCTGGCAGCAGCCCCTCGATGCGGCGCTCACCGACGTGTTCCAGACGCAGGCCGAGATCGCCGGTCGGGTGGCGGAAGCCCTCGGCGTGACGCTGGGCGACAGCACACGACAGCGGCTGGCCGCGCGCCCCACGAACAACCTGGCGGCGTACGACGCTTATCTCCGGGCCTTGGACCTGCGCCGCACAGACGCGCCAGCCGCCGCCGCCGCATTCGAGCAGGCGATCGCACGGGATTCCGCCTTCGCGCTGGCCTGGGCCGAGCTCGCGCTCACCCACCAGCGCTTCCACTCCGTTGGGTTCACGTCGCGCGAGCAGGTCGAGCGCTCGAAGGGCGAGGCCGAGCGCGCCCTGGCGCTCGACCCGAGGCTGCCGCTGGCCTACGTCGCCCTCGGGCAGTACCACAAGGTGCGCGGGGAATTCGACCGGGCGCTCGCCGAGTACGCCCGGGGCCTCGCGGTCGCCCCGAACGACGTGGTCCTGCTGAGCGGGGTCGCCGAGGTGGACGTGCGGCGGGGGGAGTGGGCGCGGGCGGTGGAGGCGGCGCGTAGGCTTCAGCCCCTGGATCCCCGCTCGACCCTGCCGCTCTGGCTAGAGACCTGGGCGCTGATGCACGTGCGCCGCTTCGACGAGGTGCTCGCCGTCACCGACCGGGCGCGGGCGCTCGACCCCTCGAACCCGGAATGGTACCGCATGCGGATCGAGACTCGGGCGGCGGAGGGCGACCTCCCCGACGCGCGCCGGGAGCTAGACCTCGCCGAGCGCCAACTCGGCTACGCCCGGATGGTCGTGTACATCGGGCGGCAGTACGACCCGCAGTGGGTGCTCCCCGACAGCGCCAAGGCGTTCCTGCTGCGCCAGCGGCCGGAGGTCATGGAGGGTGACACCGCCGACTGGGGGCTGACGCTCGCGCTCGCGGCCCGCTACCTGGGGAACACGCGTAGGGCCCGCGCCTACGCCGACACGGCGTGGCGCTGGTTGGCGGCGCACCACTCAGCGCGCCCCGGGGTGCCGGCGGACTACTGGAGGCCCGGACTCTGCCTGGGGCACGCTCTGGCCGGGCGGGTGGGCGAGGCACGACGGTCGTGTGAGGTGCTCCTGGAGCGGCCCAGCCCCGACGCGACCTGGCGCGTCTTCGAGCTGCTCACCTACTCTCGCGCCGCCGTGGTGCGGGGGGACGCCGGGCGGGCCCTGCCCCTCCTGGAACGGCTGGCACCCGGGCCGGGCTGGGCCACGCCGGCCTGGCTCCGGCTCGACCCGATGTTCGCCCCGCTCCGGGGCAACCCGCGCTTCGAGCAGCTGGTGAACGGGTCGTGACCAAGGAGCTTCGCGAGCGACTCCAGAATGGGTTAGCTGATCGTTACCGGATCGAGCGTGAGCTTGGGCGCGGTGGTATGGCCATCGTGTATTTGGCGCAAGACATTAAGCACGAGCGCCCGGTCGCCCTCAAGGTGCTGCATTCAGAGCTCGCCGCCACGATAGGGCCAGAGCGCTTCCTGCGCGAAGTCCGCACCACTGCAGGCCTCCAGCACCCTCACATCCTGCCGGTACACGACTCGGGAGAAGCCGCCGGCCAGCTCTGGTACACGATGCCCTACGTGCGCGGCGAGTCGCTGCGCGACCGACTCCGGCGCGAGGCCCAGCTCCCGCTAGACGACGCGGTGGACTTAGCTCGCCAGGTCGCGCTGGCCTTGGGCTACGCCCATCGAGAGGGCGTCATCCACCGCGACCTCAAGCCCGAGAACATCCTCCTGAGCGAGGGGCAGGCGCTGGTCGCCGATTTCGGCGTCGCCAAGGCGCTCGCTGCCGGGAGTGAGAGTCGGCTCACCGAGACGGGCATGGCCGTGGGCACGCCGGCGTACATGAGCCCCGAGCAGGCCGGTGGGGGGCAGGTGGACGGCCGCTCGGATATCTATGCTCTCGGCTGCGTGCTCTACGAGATGCTCACCGGCGAGCCGCCGTTTAGTGGCCCGACGCCGCAGGCCCTTCTTGCCAAGCGAATTCTGGAGCCGGTGCCGCACGTGCGCACCCTGCGCGAGAGCGTTCCAGAGCCGCTCGAGCAGGCGATCACCCGGGCGCTCGCCAAGGCACCCGCCGATCGATTCGCGAGTGCGACCGAGTTCGCCCAAGCCCTACAGCCGACCACCGCTGCCCCGATCGCCACGCCCGCTGGCCACTCGGTGGCAGTGCACGGCCGCGCTGGGCCACGGATGCCGGTGGCTGCGATGGCCCTGGCCATTGGGCTCCTGATCGGGCTTGGCGTGCTGTTCGCCCGGCGGCGGATCCATGGGGGAATAGAGGAGACCGGCGGTGCGAAGGTGTTGGCGGTGCTGCCGTTCGAGAACCTGGGCGACTCCTCCCAGGCCTACTTCGCGGACGGGGTGGGCGACGAGGTCCGGGGCAAGCTGTCGCAGCTGGCAGGGCTCGCCGTCATTGCGAGGGCCAGCTCGAACGAGTACCGGCGGACGAATAAACCTCCGCAACAGATCGCACGCGAGCTGAACGCGGAGTATCTGCTGACTGGAACCGTCCGCTGGGAGAAGCACCCGGACGGCACAAGCCGGGTACGGGTCAGCCCCGAGCTGGTCCGGGTCGCACCCGGCGCGGCCCCCAGGACGAAGTGGCAACAGGGATTCGAGGCGGCGCTGACCGACGTGTTTCAGGTGCAGGCCGACATTGCGGGGCAGGTAGCGCAGGCCTTAAACCTGGCCCTGGGGGACAGTGTCAAACACGAGCTGGCGGCGAAGCCCACCCAGGGCCTGCCAGCTTACGATGCCTTCCTGCGGGGCGAGGCCGCGTCGCAGGGGATGAGCACATTCGACCCACCGAGTCTCCGCCAAGCGATCGCCGAGTATGAGCGGGCCGTGGCGCTGGATTCTTCGTTTGCGCTCGCGTGGGCGCAGCTGGCCCGGGCGCGTGCGAGGCTGCTGGCCGGCCTTGGCAGGGCAACCCCGGGGGAGGCCGAGGCGGCGCACCGTGCGGCGGAGCGGGCGCTGTCGCTGGCCCCAACCCGCCCCGAGGGTCACCAGGCCTTGGCGGCCTATTACGCTGTCGTGCCCCCGGGAGACCTCCCCCGCGCGTACGCCGAAGACAGCACCGCGCTCGTCCTGGCTCCGGGCGATGCCGGCGTTCTCGGAGCCGTCGGGTACGACGAACTCTTCCTTGGCCGTTGGGAGGCCGCGCGCAGGCACTTGGAGCATGCTGCCCGGCTCGATCCCCAATCAGGCACGGCCGCCGATCAGCTCGGGCAACTGTTGCTCTACGCCCGCCAGTACCCCGAGGCAGAGCGAGCCCTCGATCACGCGATGCAGCTCCTGCCAGCGAACCTGCTGGTGCGCGTGGATCGGGCGTTGGTGCCGCTGGCACAGGGTAACCTTGCCCGCGCCCAAGCCGTCATTAACGCAGCGCCCAAGGAGGTAGATCCCACCGCACTCGTGGCGTTCGTGGCAAACTACACGGACCTCATGTGGGTACTGAACGAGGCGCAGCAACGGCTCTTGTTGCGGCTCACGCCAAGCGCGTTCGACGATGACCGCGCGCTTTGGGGCCTCATCCTCGCCCAGACCTACGCCCTCCAGGGCAACATGGCGAAGGCGCGCGTGTACGCCGACTCATCCCTGCGGGCGAGTCAACAGCAGCTTCAGGCATTCCCCCAAGACGCGCAGAGTCACGCGTTCCTCGGGCTCACGCTGGCCTACTTGGGACAGAAGGCGGCAGCGGTGCGGGAGGGCAAGCAGGGCGTCCAGCTCCTGCCCATCTCGAAAAACGCTTACGCAGGGCCGTACATTCAGCACCAGCTCGCGCGGATCTACCTTCTCGTGGGCGAGCCGGAAAAGGCACTCGACCAGCTCGAGCCCTTGCTCAAGATGCCCTACGTCCTCTCGCCCGGCTGGCTCAAGATCGACCCGAACTTCGCCCCGCTCCGGGGCAACCCGCGCTTCGAGCGGCTGGTGAACGGGTCGTGACCATAGACCTTCGCGAGCGACTCCGGAACGAGTTGGCTGATCGCTACCGCATCGAGCGTGAGCTTGGGCGCGGTGGCATGGCCACCGTGTACCTCGCGCAGGACCTCAAGCACGAGCGCCCGGTCGCCCTCAAGGTCCTGCATCCGGAACTCGCCGCCACTTTGGGCCCTGAGCGCTTCCTGCGGGAAGTCCGCACGACGGCCCGGCTGCAGCACCCGCATATCCTCCCGGTGCTGGACTCCGGCGAGGCCGCCGGCCAGCTCTGGTACACGATGCCGTACGTGCGGGGGGAGTCGCTGCGCGACCGGCTCCGGCGCGAGGCCCAGCTCCCACTACACGACGCCATGGAGTTAGCCCGCCAGACAGCGCTGGCCCTAGACTACGCCCACCGAGAAGGGGTCATCCACCGCGATTTCAAGCCCGAGAACATCCTGCTGAGTGAGGGGCAGGCGCTGGTCGCCGACTTCGGAGTCGCCAAGGCGCTCGCTGCCGGGAGTGAGAGCCGACTCACCGAGACCGGCATGGCCGTGGGCACCCCGGCGTACATGAGCCCCGAGCAGGCTGGTGGGGGCCCGGTGGACGGCCGCTCGGATATCTACGCGCTCGGCTGCGTGCTCTACGAGATGCTCACCGGGGAGCCACCATTCACCGGCCCCACGCCGCAGGCCATTCTCGCCAAGCGCGTGCTGGAGCCGGTGCCGCACGTGCGCACCCTGCGTGAGAGCGTGCCGGAGCCGCTCGAGCAGGCGGTCACCCGGGCGCTCGCCAAGGCCCCCGCCGACCGATTCGCGAATGCGGCCGAATTCGCCCAGGCATTGCAGCCGACCGCCGCCGTGACGGCAGCTACGCCCGCCGCGCGCGCCGGGCGACGAATGCCGGTGCCTGCGATGGCCCTGGCCGTCGGGCTCCTGATCGGGCTCGGCGTGCTGTTCGCCTGGCGGCGGAGCCACGGAGGAGTAGAGGAGACCGGGGGTGTGAAGGTGCTCGCGGTGCTGCCGTTCGAGAATCTGGGCGACTCGACCGATGCCTACTTCGCCGACGGGGTGACCGACGCGATCCGGGGCAAGCTCACCTCCTTGCCAGGCCTCGAGGTAATCGCCTCCAACAGCTCCGGCCAGTATAGACGGACGTCCAAGTCCCCGCAGCAAATCGCGCGAGAACTCGGCGTTGACTACCTGCTCGTGGGTAAAGTGCGCTGGGAGAAGCGGGTCGACAGCACCAGCCGAGTGCAGGTGAGCCCCGAGCTGATCCAGGGCTCCAGTGCCGCCGCCAAGT
This sequence comes from Gemmatimonadales bacterium, assembly GCA_036265815.1. Lineage (NCBI taxonomy): Bacteria > Pseudomonadati > Gemmatimonadota > Gemmatimonadia > Gemmatimonadales > Gemmatimonadales bacterium. The sequence continues at coordinate 53,531 of DATAOI010000037.1, read as the reverse complement.
GGCAGGAGCCCTTCGAGGCCCCACTTACCGATGTGTTCCAGGTGCAGGCCGACGTGGCGGCCCGGGTGGCCGAGGCGCTTGGCCTGGCGCTCGGCGCGAGCCAGCGCGAGCGGCTCGCCGAACGCCCGACGGAGAACCTCGCGGCCTACGACGCCTTCCTTAAGGGCGAGGAGGCGATTAGCGGCGACCTAGCGGCCCAGCGACGCGCGGTCGACTATTACGAGCGCGCAGTGGCGCTTGACTCCACATTTGCCCTCGCCTGGGCTCAGCTCTCGCGGGCGCGCGGGCAAATGTACTGGGTCGCGCCTACGGCCGCCGGGGCGGCGGCCATGCGCAGGGCCGCTGAGCGGGCGTTGGCGCTTGCGCCGAAACTGCCCGAGGGGTACTTCGCCCTCGCGTTCTACTACTACTCCGTTCAGCACGACGTCACGCGCGCACTCGAGCAGTCCACACGGGCGTGGCAACTCAGGCCGAAGGACGCCCAGTTCCTAGTCGTGGTTGCCCAGAACGAGCTTGATCTCGGGCACACTGAGGAGGGGCTCAAGCACCTGCGAGAGGTGCAGATGCTCGACCCCCGCTCGGTCGAGACGGCGACACGCGCGGTGCACGCGCTGGTCGGGCTTCGCCGCTACCGCGAGGCGCTGGAGGCGGCCGAGCGGGGGCTCGCCCTTGCCCCGGCCGACATCCCGCTAATCCACGCTGTGGTGGAGGCCCATCTCGCCCAGGGCGACCTGGCCGGAGGGCAGGCGGTGCTCCGAGCCGTGCCACGGGAGGTGGACCCCGCCGCGCTCGTGGCCTACGTCGCCACCTTGGACGATCTCTACTGGGTGCTGGACGATGCGCAGCAGCGGCTGCTCCTCCAACTTTCGCCCGCGCCGTTTGGTGACGACCGTGCCACGTGGGGCATCGCGCTCGCCGAGACGCACGCGCTCCGGGGCGACACCGCGCTGGCGCGAGCCTACGCCGACTCGGCCCGGATCGTCCTGAAGGCCCGCCTTCGAGACGTGCCTCAGGATGCCGTGACCCACGCATACCTGGGCCTGGCACTTGCCTACATGGGGCGCAAGGCCGACGCCATCCGCGAGGGCGAGCGTGCGCTGGCGCTGCCCATCAGCATGGATCTCCGGGGAGATTTTAAGCACCTCCTCGCCCGGATATACGTCCTGGTGGGCAAGCGGGAAAAGGCACTTGACCTGCTCGAGCCGCTGCTTCAGAGACACTACATCTCGCCCGGCTGGCTCAAGATCGACCCCACCTTCGACCCGCTCCGGGGCAACCCGCGCTTCGAGCGGCTGGTAAACGGGAGATAGCCGTCGTCCGGGTAGGCCGAGCATATGAGGCAGGCGACGGGCTGAGCGACGATGTGTACCAGCGACCTTCATAGTGACGAACTAGTGCCAAGCACCCTAGCATCCACCGTCGCCGGCCAGCGCGCGTCAGCGTACAACCACTTCGATACCAGTGGCTGGCGCTGCCTTTCGCCAGCCAGCGCTGGCTCCGCCCGCCTCCGGAGCAAGAGGTCGCGCGTTCGAGTCGCGCCGGGCCCACTCTGGAAGATCTTCCCCCGCCGACACTTGGGTGTCGCGGGGGTCTTCTTTTGCCTCGGCGCTCGGCTGCTTTATGACACTAGTTATGTCAAACGCGAGCCGGATGAGCTGATCGCCGAGCCGCTCATAGTGCCGCTCGACCCGGTACTCGACCACCTCTGAGCGATGGCGGACAGCGCCCAGATGAGAGTACATCTCCTCGCTCCCGTGGCCGAGTTCCCGACTCACCACGTAGAGGCTCACCGGGGCGCCGCGGTCGAGCGTCTGCAGCCTGGCCGCACAATAGGTGTGCCGGAAAATGCGGTGCCGGATCTCCCCTCGCTTCCAGCCGGCCCACTTGGCGATCCGGTCGAGCAGCTTCCGCGTATCGCTCAGCATCTCAGTCGAGCCAGGGGCCGGGAAGAGCAGCGTGCCACCCGCCTCGAGCCGCGGCCCGAAGACCCAGGCCCGAAGAATCGCCTCGAGCTGCGGAAAGAGGGGCACGACGCGCCAGGAGGTCTGGGTCTTGAGTCGCCTGAAGGCGTTGGGGCGGAAGGTGACGGTCTTCCGATCGAAGCTCACGTCATCGAGCTCCAGGCCGAGGACCTCGTGGTAGCGACCGCCGGTGAGCAGGAAGGTGGCGAGGAAGGGATGCGCGAGGCTCGCCCCGATCGCGGCGCCGGCGGCGGTCTGGAGCACTGGGAGGGTCCTGGCTGACTCCAGCAAAAGCGCGGCCTCGTGCACCTCCAGCCATTTTGCCTCTTTCCGTACGACCGCAGGCTTCTCCATCAGGGCCGCAACGGGGTTGAAGCCGACCGGCACCAACTCGCTCTCCTGCGCTCGCCGGTAGAGGTTCGAGAGCGCGAAGAGATGCGCCCGCACCGTATAGGTGGTCATGGTCCGGCTCGAGCCCGCTTCCTTCCGCTCCTTGGGCTTCCGCGCTGGCTGGCTCGTGAGCCATTCTGCGAAGCCGCGGACCTCGCTCGGTCGGATCCGGTCGAGCCCCCGCTCTGCCCCGAAGAAGGCGACCGCACGCTTGAGGAATCCCTCGGTTGCGGCAAGCCAGCCGTCCGTCACGTTCCCTGCCCTCTTCTTGGCGATCAGGTGGTCCCGAGCGAAGCCCGCGAGCGACGGCGCCGGCACCCGACCCGTGTCCTGCTGCGCCCGCTGGAGTTCGCGCAGCTCCTTCAGACGCACATCGGCGAGCCGAGCCGCGAGATCGGGGTCTGACGTGGCCAACTTCGCGCCTGCAGGGATGAGCGGCTCGCGGGTGCCACCCACTGCGGCATAGTCCCGGAAGTCGCCCCAGAGGCGGCCGTGGTTCCAGTAAACCCGTGACCTTCGCTTCCGCGGAGTCATACTCGCGTTCCTTTGGTCAGAGAGTGCTGTACGAGGCTGAGGGAATCGGCAGCGTGCTCGGGCGCCAGCGGGCCGCCTGCCAGGCTGCCACCGCGAGGGCCAACACGAGGTCGTCATGCGCCCCCTCGCGACGCCAGTTGCCGTAGCTGTCATGCGCCGTCAGTGGGTCAATCTTCACTTGGAAGGTGAGCAGCTCCTGAATCAGCGTTGGCGTGAATCGCGAGCCAGCAGTGAGACGAAGTCGCCGGGTCTGCATGAGGGCCGTGGGACGGGGGACGGCAACCTCTCCCCGCTGATGCTGGGTCCGGCGATCAATAGCCCCGCGCCCGCCCTGGACGTGGGCCGCCGGTTCCGGTTGCTCACCAACGTGACCCACCCCGACGTGCCACCGAACCCGACGGAGTGGCAGCGGGTGCTCGATGGCCTCATCGACAACATCGACGTCGCCGGGCCGGACGACACGGTGGTGCTGCAGATTCGGGACCGGGGTGGGCTCTTGCTCAACCGCGTGATCGAGGACTCAGTAGCCTACAGCACTCTGGGCGGCACGCCGGTCGAGACCGTCATGCAGCAGATACTGACAGCCGGCGCCTCGGCCCTGCCGCCGCTCGGGGTGAGCGTCCCTACCTTGAGCCTCGTCACTCCGGTGTCGCCGGGTTGGGACATCAAGCAGTTCAACCAGCAGCAGATGCCCATGCTCGAGGCGCTCCGGAAGCTGGCGCTCCAGATCGGCTGGGACCTCCGCTACCGGAACGTCGGCGGCGACGAGGCGCCGCAACTCTACTTCCTCGATCCGGACCGCACCAAGACCCGGCCGGATCTCACCCTGGGTCCGACCGAATACTTCGACGTGCGCGACCTGACGCTCATCGGTGACGATATCCGGAACGTGGTGCGCGGGTGGTATGGCAACCGGCTGACCTACCAGAGCAGCAGCACCACCGATGCGGCGCTCGCCGGCCGACTCACCAGCTCAATCCAAAAGTATGGCCGCCGGTTCATGCAGGTCGTAGAAGATTCGAGCAGCAACGTGGACACGCTGGAGGAGATCACCCGCATGGTGGACGCGGCGGCCAGCGACCTCTGCGAGCCGTTTGCGAGCCAGGAAGTGAGCCTCCGCTACTTCTGGCCCGTGCAGTTGAATGACCTGATTCGCTTCCAGGCGAACGGGGTCCACTATGACACGGACCAGGACTGGAGCGTGGTGAGCTACCAGCACTCGCTCGGCGCTGAAGAATCAACGACCACGATCCGCACCCGCGGGAAGCCCATTGCGGCCTACCATGACTGGATGCGGGGCAAGCCACGCCGGGTGCATGTGGCTACCGAGCCGCCGCCCATCGGGCCAGATGCCGAGGAAGGCGCGCTCTGGCTGCCGGTGGACAGCGTGCTCTTTCCATGAGCCTCGACACCGCCCTTAAGGAGGGCTGACATGCATCCGATCATCCACTGGATCCGAGAAGTTGAGGAGGTTGGATACCAACGCGCCATCACCGTCGTAGTCGCCGGAGAGGTCATTTCCGGCTCACTCTGCCCCTTCGGCCGATACACCCGCTGGCGGGACGAGTGCGACCGGCGCGCCGGGCTCGCGGGCGGCCGGCTGGAGATCCCCGTAATTGAAATCCCGCCGCTCACGGAGGAGGAACGGGCCGACTTTCGCGGGGAGTGGGCGGTCCGGCTCGCCACCGCCCGGGCTGAACAGGGCTTTCCCAGCGACGATGAGGCGCTGCGGGGACTCTTTGATTACTTCGCTGTCAGTAACGCGCGGCTGCGGATGGACAAGTATGAGTTCCTCGTCGTGAAGACCGCCGATGTCGGCGCCTTCTACCCTGGACTGCTTGAGGAGGCTAGACCGGGGAAGGTTCAGCGGGAGCAGCAGGGCTTCTATTGCCCGTTTACCGCACGTCCTTGTCCTGAGGCTCCCAAGGTCCCCTAGTTCCTTCGATCGCCTCCCAAAGCGCCTCCTAGGAGCGTCTGGATAGCCTGAACAGCCCGCTTGAGCGGCGAGCCGGCGAGACGTAGCGTGCGGAGATGTGTCTCGCGGGTTATCCTCCTGAATCCTTTCTCGCCTTGAGGAAGATCACCCAGGAAATCGCGGAGCGGTCTGCCGAAATCTGTGCTGACGCGGCTAGGACGCGCGCCGCATCCCAGAGCCTTCTCGCTGAGGTCAGAGCCGCCCGCGAAGCTCGCCAGTCCCAGCGAGCTGAACCTGACGGCCGCTGAGCCCATCGATCGCCTCCCAGAGTGCCTCCAAGAGCGTCGGCGGTACCCTCGCGAGCCCGCGGGTCCGTCCCTCGTGGTACATTTCTGCATGACCTCCTCGAAGCCGTACCCGAGCGAGTCACCTGAGAACCGCCATGACCTCGTTCTCGCCAGCGCGTTCGCGCTGATCGCCTGCGCCATACGGCGAATTGAGGAGTCGCGCATCATACTGGACAGGCATCTGCTCCCGAGCCATGCCTAAAAACCCGAGCCTCGCAAGGACGAGAATCCCGCCAGCAGTGTCCGCACGGCCTCCTGAAGCGCAGCGATACTGAAGGGCTCGTATGGTGTCCGCACGCCCTCTGGGAAGTCTTGACCGGAAGGCGTGACAGGTCGTCGATGTGGAGGACAGGCAGAGCCGGAAGAGCTGGTGTAATCGCTTCACCACTTCAGCACCGCTCATGTGGGGCATGCAGTTGCTGGTGATCACCAGGTCGAAGCTTGCCGTCTGCCAAGGGCGTCGCGGCGCCCGCACCTCGACAACCTGTCGCATCCATCCTGCGAGGAGCGTCCCGAAGGCGTGCGCACCCTCTACAAGTCTTCAGCATCGCCGCGCTTGAGGGATGGATGAGCTCAGAGTCCCGTGAGGCCCGGCTCCGGCCGGAGTTCGCCCAGGCCTACCCGCCGCTCACTGCGGACGTCTGGGAGGCCGCCGCGGTGATCACCGAGAAACTGATCGCTTGGCGCCTGCGGCGCGCGGAGAGTGGGCTGTTCGGGTGGGATCGAGTGCTGAACCCTGAGCATTTCGAGTTTCGTGGAGGGCCGGAAAGCCGACCGGAGCCCCCATCGCGGAGAACAGATGCCACGGAGTGAGACGCAGGGGTCAAACAAGATTCAACGCTGGGCCCGGGTACTGCCCGGGCTCGCTTAGAAACGGCCCGGTCTACCGAGAGACTGGGTGCGGGTGCTCGAGCGGCATCCCGCGCCGATCGGCCTGACGAATGATGGCTACCCGACTCCCGGCTATGTGTGGCTGGACACGCCGCAGAAGGTGCTGGGCATGAGCGAGCACCTGCTGGAGTTCAGGGAGGGCCTGAGGTCGTGAACTCCCCTTCCGTCAACTCTGCTGCGAGCATACGAGAGCGGCCTGATACTTTGCGCACGGCGTCACCAACGGCCGATGGTAGGTACAAGGGAGAAATAGACAATGCGCCCGACAAAGTCTCGTTCGCGGTTTACGCTTTTCGCTAAGACTACGGCACGAGCGACGGGCAGACCCGCGGCTTTCATCCTCGCGGTTGCTGTGATCCTTGCCTGGTTAGTGACAGGACCCTTGTTCCGGTTCAGCGATACGTGGCAACTGGTGATCAATACCGGTACGACTGTCGTCACCTTCCTGATGGTGTTCCTCATTCAGAATACCCAAAACCGTGATGCGGAGGCCGTGCAGGTGAAGCTGGACGAGTTGCTTCGCGCGACCAAGGGCGCTCATAACGCCCTGCTCGACCTTGAAGAGCTCGAACAGATCGAACTCGACCACATTCGGGCCGGCTACGGCCGCTTGGCGGAGGATGCCAGGGCAGACCTGCGGCGGGGAGAGCGGGACACTGGCGCACCTGAAGTCACGTGATCGCGGCAACTCGCCGCGTCGCCTCAGCAAGCTGCTCGCAAAGGTTTGCTTGGCTAGAGCATGTAGAAGCGCGGCGCGTAGCCGAAAAGCCCGGGACCTGATCGGCGGTGGGATCCGAAGAGGGAAGAAAGTTGCCCCCCCCGGTCATCGACGTTACGGCTGCGGCACCACCTGCGGCCCAGGCACGAGGCCGCTCACGGTTTGGAGGAGTTGAGCGGCGGTGAACGACTCCGGCAGGTGCTGCACATTCGAGGGCATGCCGGGGATGGGCGCCGTCCCGATGTGAAGCACCGGCAGCCCGGGATGGGTCTTCCGGATGGACCGGACCAGCGCCGGTGTATCTACCCCAGTGCCTTCCGTGTTGAGCACCAGCAGTCCAATCCCGTGCAGGTCAGAGCACAACTCCTCGGCGGCTTCTCCATTGTAGGCTTGAAAGACATAATAGCCGCTCATCCGCAGCAGGCCAGTGACGGAATGCAGCAGCGCGTTATAGTCACAGATGACGATGCGAAGCGCCCCTGGGCGGGCGGCTGGTGGGGACGACATGTGAGTTCTTGCATCCGGCGGAGACGGCCGGTCTTGACAGGAGGTGTTCGGTACTTAGGCGAAACATACCACTCGGCCGCCGGATTGATAGGCCGTCCTGCTCGACTGAGGACACACTGGTACAATTCTGGAGCCAGCGTGACCCCTGCCGAGATCACCATCCTGCGCTCGCTCGCCGAAGCCGACGTGGTGACCTTTGTGCCCGAGGGACACACGGCCGCGGCGCTGGCCCGGTTCGAGGTGACCCTGGATAGCCTGCGCGAGATGCGAAAGACAAGATGGGTGGAGCTCCAGGTAGCAGAAGACAAGCGGCGGAAGGGCGGGCACCCGTTGCGGAAGCTGGCCGGGCGGTGCATGGGGGCGTGTAGAGAGGCTGCGGCTGTTAGGGGAGTTCGCCCGCCCTCGCCATCGAGCGCAAGTCGTTCACCAGCGGTGGTCGGACTATCTATTGGCCGGACCGGGCGGTAGCTTGGGTTAGCAGTTCACCTCTCCCTGCCAAGGCCGGCTGTCATCGCCGGACCAAGGACCCCAAGTTGTCCGCGTCAGAACGATACCCCTCAGGCGAGGGGCGTAGTGCTACTTTGCTCCCGCCAGGCGTGCCCCTGTTTGCCCGTAGATGGTTTTCTGTACTCGCCACGGCGGCCGCGCTCACCCTCACGGCCTGCGGTGGAGCGGGAAGTGACGTCCAGCCGCCGACCGATCCAACCCCGCCGCAGCCAGAGCCCGAGGCCGAGGGCACGTGGGCCGGCGCGATGGGGTCACTCGGCGCGGACTCGGTGGCCATTCCGATCTCGCTCTCAGAAGCCGCGGGGGTGGTCCAAGAGAGTGGGGTGTTGCCGCTGACGTTCCACCGGCGCTAGGCTGACGCCGGCTCCCCGGTTTATGACGATCTTTATGACAATCCCCGCCAACGCTGGTCAGCGTCAGCGAGCGATGAGAGCCCAAATCTCAGGGAGAATCAGCGCCGGCTGACGGCGGCTGGCGCGGTGGCCTGCGCTCCGGAGCAAGAGGTCGCGCGTTCGAGTCGCGCCGGGCCCACTCTCCGAAGATGTAACCCCGCCATCGCTTACCGATGCGCGGGGTACTTCGTTTCTGACCTCCTCCCCTTCCGCGGTGTCCTTCCGGGTGACAAACCCGATGGCTCCGAGCCGGTCCTTGAGAGCCTCGGCAGGCTTGCGTGAGCGCAAATCCTGCGCAGGTGCCTGTCTCCATTCCAGCTCGCTACGTCCAGCCACCCGGGGATACGATCAACGGCCTTCGCCTAATGCCCGGTATCAAATCGCAATACATCTTCGTGGCCCCAGCCCGCAACCCTGGCTTCTATCATCTACGCTTCTGGATTGTTGCTTCTGAACCGGAGCAGGAGCAGGCGGAGGAAGAGGGCGCCCCCAACCCTGGCACTTGGCTTTGGGGCAACGACTTTTACTTGGTGGTACGATGACCCCGCGATTCGCAAGACCTGGCCGTTTACCGCACGTTAGGGCCGTAGGGGGCCGCACAGCCCCAACAAAACGAATCGGCTCTCAGCGCCCTAGCGGGGTCATGTACCGAGGGCTATCATCTGCTCGACCTCCGATCATTCCGCTGCCTCTCCGCGCCTGTCAGAGCCAATCCAACATTTGGCTGGGGTGATCCTTGGGCACACTCCTCTGCGAGACGTGCAAGCGAGAGGTGCGGGTGAAGATCCCCAGTCCGGTCCCCTTGGCCGCACCTACCCCCATGATGTGCGTGTCCGGAACTCCGAACAACAGACTCATTCTGTGGATATCCCGTCCTTCGATCTCATAGTCTTTGTATTCACAAATCAGCTTGGCTGGCCTATTGGTAGGCTCTAAGTGGCAGAACTCCTGTTGAGGTTTGCAGAAGGCGTCTTCGGATTCACCCTCATTGTTGCTGTCGCGTTCCTCTACGAGGATGAGGAAGGCCAGGTGCAGGATCGTATTCAAGAGCTCTGGGTAGGATTGAGCAGGATCCAACCTACTGCCCTATCAAGACACACTGCGTTTCTCAGCGGCGCAACGCGGCTTGTGGATCGCGTCCTCGTAGTCATCTATGGAGAACGCCTCCTCTCCGCGAGGGCATTTTCGATAAGCTTCCTATTGCAAGCGGCTGTCGCCTTTACGCTTGTTAGCAGCATAACGCTCTTGGCAATTGTGCTGCACCGTGGTTGGGGCAAGCCAGGAAGCGTGGTCTCTTTGGGGTTAATGGCATTGTTGCTTTGGTGGGCGATTCTCCGAAGCTTTCAGCGGCCACAAGGACGAACAGCGCAACGAGCAGCCCTCGCCCTTGTGGCCTTCATGATATGCACAGGGTTCATAGTCTCAGGCTCGCAGCCTGGCCACCGTTTCAGCGCCAGCACAAGTTGGCGTATTCTGGAGCTGGCCATGTCTTGTGCGGTGATAATGGACATTGCAGCGGTGGCCCTGCTGAGAAGGCTGATACGAACCGTGAGCAGCGCCAACTCGTTCAGATCTCAGCTCATGCTCCTTCTAGGCGTAGCGATGATAGTCGTGCTCGTTGCTCTACCTGGAACGATTGCTTACCACCGAGAGAACAGTCCTGAACTAAGCGCTTTTGGCCTTTCTCTCATCGGCTTGACAATCACCACTCTCATTCCGCCTGGGCTGTTGCTCGGGCTTCTCCTCACGCTTGGATTGCACAGGATCGGGTGGCCATTACTCCTGCGCTCGCTGTACGCCGTTCATCGTCACAGTCTGTTCAACAACCGGAAGACCATACTTGGTATTGGCTCGGCCTTTGTTCTCGTGGCGTGTAGGCCTGCGTGGGCTGCTCCTCTGGGAAGAGCAATGCTCGACAAGATCGGCATAACCATACCGCAGTGACCCGTGGCCTTTGACGCTGGTCCTTTGCTAAATAGTCCGAATAGTCTTGCAGGTTAGGGAACAAGTGATCTGCTCTGGTGTGGCTAGGAAGATCGAAGATCGCTTGCTCAAGAGCTTGGTCCCCATTCTACTCGTCAGACCAAGCCGCCACAGAAGGAATCGGTCCCAAACGAGGAGGGTTCTTTTGAACGGAGGCGCCATGAAAACCTGGGCGGGACTCTGCGTCTCTGTCGCGTTCCTCATCTCCTGCGAAACGACCCCTTCCCCACAGCTGGGCGATCAGGACCGCTCAGGTATCGCGGCGGCCCTACGCGGCGAGCATCTGCCGCCACCCAAAACACTGGAAGTCACCGACGCGGGGTGGCTGGTCGCGACCTTTGAGTTGGCGCCCGAAGAACTTACAGGGTCCGCTCAAGGCTTTGCTGAGAGGGCATTACTCACAATCCGGAACACCATGTACCGGCACAAGCCGATGCACGCCTACCGAGTGACCCTGAACGGCCCGTCCCCGGGTCCTGACCTGATTAGACGCTATGGGAGTGCCAGATTCATTGAGGGCGGGTCCGGGCTTGAGTGGGACGGGAAGTAGTTGTTGAGCGCCTAGGCTCAGTCTGGAGGTCCGCTTCGGGAGTGACGTCAACTCGGAGCAGGTCGATCGCCTCCCAGAGCGCCTCCAGCAGCGCCGGCGGTACCCCGGCGAGCCGGGCATCGAATGCGAGCAGCTCGGGCCGGTCGCGAACGGAGAGTCCGGCGTAGGATCTAGCGGGATTGTGTTCATCCGGTATCATGCAGAAGACTCTCAACCTGGCGTCGACAGCTTCATGGCCCTGTACCACGTCGTGCCTAGCGTGGTCTTTCTTCTCGCCATCACTGGGTGCAGAGGATGGACTGAGACTTCCGAGATCGAGATTGTCGCCACCGATTACGCTTTCCAAGTCCCACCAAAGATCAAGCCGGGCCTCGTTGCCTTCAGATTCGTCAATCGCGGCACTGTCCCTCACGAGGTTCAGTTCTACCACCTGCGACCTCACATTTCGCGCGACTCAGCCCTCCGACGCCTAACGACCGATCTCCCGGACAGTTTGGCGGTCGATGGCGCTGGCAGCGTGCTTTGGGCTCCTGCCGGGGTGACCGCCCATGAGCGGTTGCTCGTCGATGTCCGGGCCGGGGACCTCTACCTCCTCATGTGCCAGTTTCAGAACGCGGACAGCTTGCCTCCGCATTCTAAGTTGGGCATGATCACGGTTTTTGAATCGGAATAGTCGCGTTTCTTGCGAGTCGTGCTTCGAACGCCAGCAGCTCGAGCCGCTGCCGGAGTGGCCAGCCTCGGTAATCCTCCACCTCACGCTCCTCGGTACTCCGCGTTAGCATTGTCCCCATGCCCGACACTACCAATCCACCGTCAACGCCGGCTCAACCACTAGGGCCAGGATGGACCATCGGCAGCCGGACTGCGCGGGCCTCCCCGCCGGCGTTGACGGAGCTGCCTTCCCCGCCAGCAGACGGGTTAAGCAACCCTGCCGAACCTACCACGCTCCGCACCCGTCTCCTGGCTATGGGAGAGCTTCGGGATGCGACGCTATTCGTCGCAACCGCAATTTACGTTTTAGGGTACAGCACATGGGCCATCTATTCAGCCCGTCGTGGACTTGGTGTGCTGCCACCGCTGGAAGGTCAATACTTTCTCGCCGGTATTTTCCCTTTCGTACTTCTCCTGGTCGGTACTTGGGTAGTCAGAGCTATCAGCCCCGCCGCAGCTGAGGTGGATCGGAAGCGCGCACTTCATAACGGGTACTCGGTGACTGGTTTAGCAATGTCCGCTATGAGTCTCGCCCGACTATCGGAGTCCGTTTCCTTGCGCTTAGGTGTAGTTGGTACGATCGTAGGCATTTTCATCGTTTTCTTCTTGAACTGCCTCGCCATTGCTCTGTTCGTTCGTGCAGGAGTGAAACGACTGCTTTGGCCATTCCGCCTGCTCGTGACCGTGATTCTGCTGGCGTCCGGCTACCTCTATTCGCTCCTTATGTTTCCACTCATCCCACGAGAGCTCGGAGGACCTAGTCCTTCGTGCGTCCTAGTGGACATCACAGGGAATGCGGTAGCTCCGGCAACGGCCAAGGATCTCGGGCTCGCCGAACTACCCAGTCGAGACGTTGCCGTGCGTTCGGCTCCGCTATTACTGCATTTCGATGGAGGCGGCCTTCTTGTGGTCAGCCCTGCGGCCGGTGCTGCGCGCAACGTGATTCGACTCCGAAGTTCCGATATTGGTGCTGTGTTAGCGAGCTCTAAGTGCTGGAACAAGTCACCTTAGAAGCAGCACTACAAATCTCTCCCATGTCCGACGATAACGCGCCTCCCTCAACCCCTCATCGACGTTAGGCCCGGGTGCCGCCCAGGCTGGCCTGGAAGCTGCCCGGCCTGCCGCGGGAGTGGGTGCTGGTTCTGGAGCGCCACCCCGAACCCATGGGCCTAGCCGGTCACGGCGATCCGCTGTCTGGCTACGTGTGGCTGGACACCCCAGGGAAGGTCCTGCATGCGGCCGAGCATCTGCTGGAGTCAGCGCAGCGCCGCCCGAAGATCGGGAAGGAGGAGTGCGATGACAGTGGTTTGGGAGTTCGATGAGGAGGGCTGGCAGGATGAACTGAGTCGCGCGGTGGCCCAGGCGGCAGTAGACGGGTTGCGTCGGTACGTGGACGACGTTCGCTGCCCAGTTCACGGAGAGCCGGCGACTATCCTGGTCCGTGGCCGAAGCACGGACACCCTGCAGCTCGATGTGCAAGGCTGCTGCGATCGCCTGACGGAACCAGTGCGTGCCCGGATAAAGGAACTGCAGCGAGGCGACCCCGAGCTGTGACCGAGGCGGAGATTGCCCTTCTCAAGTCCCTCGCCGCCGTAGACGTGGTGACCTTCAGGCCCGAGGGTGCTGGGCGAGCGGCCCTGGGGCGATACGAGGCCACTCTCGCAAGACTCAAGGACCTGCAGAGGGCCGGGTGGGTGGAGCTCGAAATTGCCGACGAGAAGAAGCGCCAGAGAGGGCAGACACGGCGGGGTGCTGCGGCACGCTGCACTGACGTCGGCAGGGAGGCGCTCCGGCTGCTGGGGGAGACTTGAGTGGAGCACCTGATCGCTCGGTTCTGGAATGCGATGAGGGAGCATCGCGGCAAACTGGGGACGGCCCTCGGCGCCGTGCTCGCCCTCACGATTGGCCAGGGAAGTTGCTGGCGATGGAAGGAGCACGAGTTAGCGGTGACCAACCAGCGTGTCCAGAGTGGCGCTCGCATCGAGCATGTGATGCTTGAGGCGATCAAGGCCAGCGCCCTCTATGCGCGACTGCAAGACTGCGACCCCGCAGATACGATCGCGCGAGTGCAAAACCGGAAGGTTGCTCTGAGTCGGCAGCTTGAACTCCTCCAGAATGAGTTCACCGCCGTGGAGCGTGACCTGGCGCAGCTGGACGGGCGCCCACCTCGTCAGGTGGACCTCAACTTTATCCCTCCTCCCGCCCCGAACATCGAGGTGGAGGTGCACGTGGACGGGAAGGTCATTCCTCAGCCGCTCGATACGACGCCACCTGCTGTGCCACCCGAGTGTCCAGCCCTCGAGTAGGCTTCGACTTAGTGTCTTTCCACCTTCCGTGCACACGATCCACAGAGGCAACCGGCCGCAATAGGCGTACTCCCGCGCACCTCCGGACCGCAGAGCCCGCACACGGACCAGGGGGTTACGGTCCGAGCGGTGGGATCAGCTTTAGCCTATCAATCGCCTCCCATAGCGCCTCCGGGAGCAGAAGGCGAGCAGCTTGGGTCCTATCCCGCAGCGGCCAGCCCGAGTTAGTCTTCGCTCGAACCCTTGCCTGGTTCCCCTCGATCTAGGTACATGGCGGATCATTGCCCATTACCGTCAACCGAGCCTCAGCCCTCACGCGACTATAACCCGAGGAACAGCAGATATGGCGCAATCGGCCGAGCCGTTTGGGTCCGCCATCGCCAAGATTGTTATTGACAAACTTCTGATCGCTGGAATCATTCTCCTTCTCGGCCATTTCGCCAGCCGCGCCCTAGAAGCCTATAAGACACGAGAAGTCTTCGCTTCAAGACTTGCCGAGAAGAGGCTGGAAGCAACAGCGAACGCGTGGGAACTGGCCAATGACGCAGACGCGCGCATTCGTGGTTTGCGCGTCAAGAACCCTTTGCGGGGGTTTAGTTCAATCGACAGTGCACGCAAGGCGTTTGAAGAGCGCGGTCGGTTAGATGAGCGCCTCCTTCAGCGGGCGAAGATCCTATCCGAGACAGCGCACCGTCGTAAAAGGGATGCGGCTGGTGTGATCCCAATGGTAGGACAGGTGGAGCTCGCGGCCGCGGAACGAGAGGAAAGGATACTGTATCTTCCCGAATGGGCAGCGCTCGATTCCGTGGGCCGGTACCTTGATCGGAACCAGTTTTGGATCAGACCAGATGATGTCCAGGCCATTCGGCAATTTCTGACGGAGTCCGCCACTCTCCTTGCTGCACTAGCCGCGGAGCGAACGAGCTTTTGGATGGATGCGAAAGACTCGGTTGAATCGGCGCAGGTCAGAGTAGATAGTCTCCGACGTTCGTTGCAGCAAGTGCGCACTAACCTTTTCCGAGAGCTCGATCAGTAGTCAAGGCGGTGCCACTCTTGATGTGCCTCAAGTCACCATGCGACCAGGGCAGCGGAGTCATAAATCGCGGGTGCCGTTCCGGGTGACAATTCACACCAGCGCTAGCCAACGCCGGCCAGCGTTGACAGAGCCTAAGTCCTTGGGAATCATCGCCCGTCAGCGCCCTCAGGCGGCTCGCCGCCCCTCCGGAGCAAGAGGTCGCGCGTTCGAGTCGCGCCGGGCCCACTCTGGAAGATCTTCCCCCGCTGAGACTTCGGTGTCGCGGGGTTCTTGTTTGCGCTTTCCCGCCTCGCCTTTTATGACAGTAGTTATGTCAGATCCCAGCCGCCGAAGCTGATCCCCGAGCCGCTCGAAGTGCTGCTCCGGGGCGCCGAGCGAGACAAACTCCGAGCGAGCGTCTTCGATCTGAACTAAGGAGGGGACATGCCCAAACCGAGACCGGCACCAGCAAAGAAGGCTTCCGACGCGATGATCCTGATCAACCTGACCGCCGGCAAATGGGTGAGTCAGGCGATTGCCGTTGCCGCCGAGCTCGGCATTGTAGACCTCTTGAAGGACGGTCCTAAGGCGGCCGCCGATATCGCGCGCGCGGCGAACGCTTCCGAAGACGGCGTCTATCGGTTGCTCCGCGCCCTGGGGAGCGTCGGGCTCTTCGCCGAGACCGGAGAACGGAGATTCCGGCTCACTCCGCTTGGCAAGCGGTTGCGCACGGACTCGCCCGAAGCGATCGGCGGTTATGCTCGATTCATAGGACACGAGAGCACGTGGCGACCGTGGGGAGAGCTTCGCCACAGCGTTCACACTGGCGAGCCGGCATTCGACCAGGTCTTCGGCATGCCCATCTTCGAGTACTACGCGAGGATGCCAGAAGCCGCTGCGGTTTTCGATGCAGCGATGACATCGATCAGCACCTTTGAGTCTCAGGCGGTGGTCGCAGCCTACGACTTCTCGGGGGTCGGCACCTTAGTGGACGTCGCTGGCGGGCACGGTCTCTTGATCACAGCCATACTCAAAACGAACCGGAGGATGGGCGGCATCCTCTTCGACCTTCCGCATGTGACCGCCGGAGCACCGGCGCTGCTCCAGAGCCGCGGCCTCGCCGATCGTTGCCAGATCGTCAGCGGCGACTTCTTCGAGTTCGTTCCAGAGGGAGGCGACGCCTACATCATGAAGCACATCATTCACGACTGGGATGAAGAGCGAGCGACCCAGATCCTCAGGAACTGCCACCGTGCGATGCGGCCTGGCGGGAAAGTGCTGATTGTCGACGCGGTGATCCCGGCGGGTAACGCGGCGCACTTCGGCAAGCTCCTCGACCTCGAGATGCTGGTGCTAACACCACGTGGGCGCGAGCGCACCAAGGTGGAGTTCCAGAACTTGCTGCAGCGGTCAGGGTTCCGGCTGCGGCGCGTCGTCTCTACCGAGAGCCACCTGTCGGTGGTTGAGGGAGAGAGGACTTGAGCTGGGAGCAGAGAGCTTGAGGCGTACCGTGGAACGAGCCGCCCTCAATGGTGACCGTTCACCTTCCCACCTTCCGTGCACACGCTCTCCCATGCTTCAGACCGTTGGCCGGTGATCGACCCTCCGGGGGGCAACCGCTAGCCTCGCCTGCTCTCCTCTGCTCTGGTCGCCAGCTCCATAGCGGCTACGTTATGACGATCTTTATGACAATCCCCACCAAAGGCCATGAGCGTCAGCCAGCGATACCTGATCTCGTTGCTGATCGGGCTTAGCCTGACCCCGGGCCTAGCTGGCCCCCCTGGCTTGCGCGCCCGACTCGTCGCTTAACTTGACGGAGCTTATGACGGTGGTAAGCTCCCCTCATGAAAATCGGTATTCTGGGCTCGGGACTGATGGGCGGCAAACTCGGGACTCTCTTTGCACGCGCCGGGCATCAGGTGGTCTTCAGTTACTCTCGCAGCAGGGAAAAGCTCGAGCAGCTCGCCCGAGAGGCCGGGATGAACGCGCGGCCCGGCACACCGCGTGAGGCCGCGCGAGACGCGGACGCTGTGCTGCTGGCCGTGCACTGGTCCCGGGTGAGCGACGTGCTGCGAAAGGCCAGCGACCTGTCGGGCAAGGTGCTCGTGAACTGCTCGCTCCCGATGAATGCGGACGACACCGACCTCGTGGTCGGCCGCACCTCCTCGGGAGCGGAGAAGCTCGCCGCCAAGGTGCCGCGGGCCCGGGTCGTCGCCGCCTTCGGCACCGTGCCGAGCGAGGTGCTGACCGGCGTGTTCGAGGCCCGGGGCCGCAGCCCCCGCCCCAGCCTGGTGTACTACGGCGATGATGCGGACGCCAAGGACCTGGCGGCCACGCTGATCCGCGACATCGGGTTCGATCCGGTAGACGCCGGTCCGCTCCAGGTCGCCCGGTACAGCGAGCCGTTCGCGCTGCTCATCGCGCAGCTCGCGTACGAGGGCGAAGGCGGCCCGGAGCTGGCGTACCGCTTCGAGCGGTTCGGGGCATAGCCGCAGACACTCGCCAGGCCGTACCCATTCTCAATCGAGACGAGGCCGATCATGGGACGGCGTACCTGGCGAGGCTCGCTGACCATCGTGCTGTGCTCGTGGTCCACGCTCACGGCCCAGGTCGCGCCGATTCGATCGGGCGACCGCATTCGCATCACTCCCGGATGTGCCGGCACCAGCCGCGCACCCCAATGTCGCCCGGTCACCGGCAGGTTTCTCTCCCGCAGCGGGGACACCCTGGCCGTACAGAGTTACCGGGAGACGCCTGTGGTCATGGGGATAGACTCGCTCACCCGGCTCGAGCTGAGCGCCGGCCGCCATCATCATACGCTGCTCGGCCTGGGCGTCGGGACACTGGCCGGCATCGGCGCTGGCGCGCTGTGGTCCAATGACTGCAAGAACGGCTTCGGCTCCGAGAGCAACTGCGAGCTTGCATACCTGGTCACCATCCCTCTCGGTGCCCTGGCCGGCACGATCATCGGGGCGACCATCGTCTCGGATCGATGGCGCCCGGTCGTCATGACCCCACTGCAGGAGGCCCACGGTGTGCCGAAACGCCGTGACCTCCGACTGGGGATCGCACTGCGGTTCTGAAGACAGTCAGCTGCCGCACCGGTCCCGGCAGCCTCGCCGCGCTCCTCGTCTCTCACCCGCCCCCTCCTGTTACCTGCGTCACAGAGCTTTGTCCCGCCTTCCCGTAAGCTGCAGCGTTCTGCCTGGTGATCGGCCCTTCTCATCGCAGGAGAGCTACCGGAGACGTGGTGCGGAAACCGTTGCTCAGCCCGCGTAGGGGCCCGCTGCCTCCGCCTCTCGTCCTCCTGCTAGCCATCCTTGCTACGGCCTGCGGCAGTGACGGAGCCGACATTCAGGCGCCCGTTCCGGTCGCCTCGGTCAGGGTGACAGCCCCGGCCGATTCCGTCCTGGTCGGCGATTCCCTGCAGCTCACCGCGACCGCGCTCGACTCGGCCGGCACGGCGCTGGAGGCCAGGACGTTCGACTGGTCGACCGACGACACCAGTCTGGCCTCGGTATCGGCATCTGGTCTGGTGGCCGGACTCGCTCCGGGGAACGTCGTGATTCACGCCACCAGCGAAGGCGTGATCGGCAGTCTGACGATCACCGTCTCTCCTGCCCCGACTACGCCGCCCCCTCCGCCCGGGGGTCCGACCGATGTCGGTCTGCAAGAGATCGCTTCTGGGCTCTCCTTCCCCCTGTATCTCGCCTCGCCACCCGGCGACGAGCGCCTGTTCGTGGTGGAGAAAACCGGCGCGATCCGCGTGGTCAAAGACGGCACGCTCCTGCCGACACCGTTCCTCGATCTCTCGGCCCAGGTCTCCGGCCGGGCCGAGCAGGGCCTGCTCGGCCTCGCCTTCCCCCCCGACTTCGCTTCGAGCGGACGGTTCTTCGTCGACTATACGGACCTCGAGGGCGACACCCACGTCTCCGCTTTCCGGGTGTCGAGCGATCCGGATCGCGCGGACCCGGCCAGCGAGTCGGTGGTGCTCGCCATCGATCAACCGGGCCCCAGTCACAACGGCGGACAGCTCCTGTTCGGTCCTGACGGCATGCTCTACATCGGCATGGGCGACGGCGGATCGCACGGCGGCGATGACCACGGGCGGGGACAGTCGCTCGACGATCTGCTCGGCTCGATCCTGAGGATCGACGTCTCGTCGGGCACCAGCTATACCGTGCCGCCGGACAACCCATTCGTCGGGACCGCGGGCGCCCGTGGCGAGATCTGGAATTATGGCCTTCGCAACCCGTGGCGCTTCAGCTTCGACCGCGGCACCGGCGACATCTACATCGCCGACGTGGGCGAGACCCAGTGGGAGGAAGTGAACTATTCGGCGGCGGCCGATGGCGCAGGGCGAAAGGTTGACTACGGCTGGAATGTGATGGAGGGGCGCCACTGCCTGGGGACTCCGGACTGCGACCAGAGTGGCCTCACCCTCCCGGTGTTGGAGTACAGCCATGATATGGGGTGCGCCATCATCGGCGGCTATGTCTATCGCGGTTCCGCCATTCCCGCGCTGCAGGGACATTACTTCTACTCCGACTTCTGCCAGGGCTGGGTGCGGAGCTTCCGCATCGAAGACGATCAGGCGGTGGAAGAGGCCGACTGGCCTTCCCTAGCGCCGGGAGGTCAGGTGTCCAGCTTCGGGGAGGACGCCGAGGGTGAACTGTACGTGCTGACCGGAGACGGCCGAGTACTGAAGATCGTGGCACGGTGACCTCAGCCCTGCGCGCCAGGCGTCGCTGAGGCGGCCGGGCGCGTCCTTCTGAACCCCTCTTGCCCCGACGCCCGCGGCAGGCGAGTATCGAGCGTGTGGCGTGCCCTGCGTGCGCCCCCCCATCACCGGATTCAGTGAGGCACGGCATGGTGCGGAAGACGCGCGAGCAGGTCTGGCGGGAGCTCGAGGACATCGGTGAGGATGAGGTTCGCCAGCGGCTTGCCGCCGCCTCCGACGCCGTCGAGGAGCCCGGCCTGGTTCGGGAATGGCTGGCCCAGCGAGATCGTGTCGCCTCGGCGCTGGCGGCGACCTCCGACGAGCTCGCCACCCGGCACGCGGGGCGGACCGTCCGGTTGGGCCGCGTCGTCGGATCCGCGGCGCTGCTGGCGGTGGCCGCTGTCGCACTCGGCTTTCTCCTGGCCCGGCGCAAGCGGTAAGGGACGCCGCTCCGGGCCACGCGCCGCTGGCGCGGCTGTGTCCTTCCGGTTTATTTTCTGCTCCCCCGTCACATACTCCGTGTCCACCAATGCATGCACCGGTCGCCTCTCCGCGGCCAGTTGCCGGTCTTCGTCAGGTGTGGCTCGATCCCGCCTTCGCGGCGCTGTATTCCGAGCTCCCCTCCGGCATCTGGATGACCGCCGTGAGTGTGTCCAGTATCATCGTCGATGGGGCGTTGAGGAGGGGCCGCCCGTGGCCCGATGAGGGCCCTCGGATCCTCTCCGACGCGCATTTCAAGTTTCGTGGTGGGCGCCGCCGAGGCGCGGACTGGAATGGCGTGACCAGCAGGAGCACCGATCCGTAGATCGGGCGCGCCAGCGACCGCAATCGGCTGCACACGAGGCGAGTTCAGCCCGGGCACGATCGGTGCACGGGCTGGCGGTAGCTTGTCCGCGCCCTCGGCGCATAAGATCGGCCCACCCAAACTGATAGCCGGTTCCACCGCGGTCCCTCGGTCATCGGCGTAGCCTGGTATTGTGCCGGCGCCCTGTCGAACTGCGAGCTGCCGAGGCACCCCCCACAGGAGACCTTCACATGCCCCTCCGCCTGCTCTCCTCCACCATTCCGCGCCAGGCCGCGTTCCTTCTGGTCGGTGCCGCCGCCCTGCTCGGCGCGTGCAGCGACGCCGGACCGGCCGGCACGACCGCACTCTCGATCAAGCTCAAGGACGCCCCGGGCGAGGTGCAGCACGCGGTGGTGACGATCGCCGGAATCAACCTGATGGGTGGTAGCGGCAAGGTCGTGCTCACCAGCGTACCGGTGACCACCGATCTCCTGACGCTCGCCAGCAGCACGGCCGACCTGGTCAGCGGAGTCGACGTGCCGTCAGGCACCTACACGGAGCTGCGGTTTCTGATCAGCGGGGCCTGCCTGGCGGTGGAGAATGACAGCGGTGAGAGCGACATCTACGCGACCGACGGCTACGATGCTACACCCTGCGGCGGAGCGGCCACCGGCGTGCTCCAGGCACCGAGCTTCTCGCAGTCCGGCCTCAAGGTCACCATGGACGCGGGCGCGCTGACGCTTGCCCCTGGAGAGAAGATCCTGCTGGTCGACTTCGACGTGAGTCAGAGCTTCGGCCAGGCCGCCGGCCAGGTCGGAAAATGGGTGATGCACCCGGTTATCACCGGCGGCGAGCTGTCCGCCGGAGCCGCCGACAGCGCGGCTCCGTAGCCCGGAGCTCGGCAACCATCTCGGCCGCTCCGGGCAGACTTCCGGAGCGGCCGAGCCGTTCCAGCTATTGGAGAAAGACCATTGCCACGCAGAGATGTACGATGACTGGGGCTACCGAATTGGAACCTGGATAACAGGCTGGGGTTGGCTCCCTCCCGTCCCTCCACCGGACCCGGTACTCACGTCCGGACCACCGGTCGGTGTCCCCTCGCCGGCGCCCAGCACCCCCCCGCCGCTGCCGCTGCCGGTGCTTCCTGACGACGCGCTGCCCGAGCTGCCGCTCCCACCTCCGGACGGCCCGGCACCGCCGCCATTAGAGCCGCCTGCCGAGCAGCCCCCTCCGGAGGCGCAGTCTGCCAGGCCGATCTGGTTGTTGGCGTGGGTGTAGATCTTACCGAGATGGGACTGCATCCCGAACAGGATCCCGATCAGGCCGATCAGCACCAGAGCGACCAGAAGGACGTGCTCGGCCAGCGCCGCTCCGCGCCGACTGGTGGCAAAGGAACGCGAAAAGGGCAAGAAGCCCAGGCGATCTGCACCAGCGGGGGAAGGCACGATCGGCCGTTGCACTTTTGTAAGAGTGATTCCCTGCAGACACTTAGGGTACGGATGCCCCACGATTGGATGCAATTCAGTGCAGGTCGCGTGCCGACGACTCCCGTGCCGGCTCAGCGGCGCCGGAGCTCCATCGCCCAGATGTCGCTCTGGCGGGTGCCAAGAGTGAAGAAAAACCGCCTGCCATCGGTGGCAAACTCGGGGCGGCTGGAGGGTCTGCTCGGGTCGTCGAAGCGCACCAGCAGCCGGGGCGCACTCCCCGAGGGCGAGATCGCCCACAGGCTGGACGACCCTGCCGCGTCGAACGCCTTGAAATAGATCGTGCGGCCGTCGGGGCTCCAGAGTGCCAGCTCGGGCGAGGGGCTGCCGGAGTCGCCGGCCTCGAAGAGTTGCCGATTCCCCCGCCCCTGATCGTCGATCAGCCAGACTCCGTCGGCGCGGCAGTAGACGATCGAGCGTCCGTCCGGCGACCACCTTCCAGCCCAGCCGCCGGCGGTCGTGAGCTGCCGCGCGGTGCCCCAGGTGGAGTCGGACTTGCGCCGTACCAGAAACAGCTGGAGCTCGCCTGTCACGTCGGACGTGAACACCAGTGCGCGTCCATCCCGCGACCAGCCGGGGGATCGCTGATTGGGCGGCCAGCGCACCACCTCGACGGGCCGCCCGCCATCGGCCGGCACCAGCCGCAGTCCGCGGCTGCCCGCGTGATAGGAGTGGAGCGCCAGCGCCTTCCCATCCCCCGACCAGGTCGAGACGAACTCATCGTCCGGCGAGTCGGTCAGCTGCTCCGCCTCGCCTCCGCCGATCGGCATCTTGTAGACATCCTGGTTCCCATCGCGATCGGAGTCGAACGCCAGCCAGCGGCCGTCCGGAGACAGGCTGATCCCCTCGATGATCTGAGTCCCCTCGGTGAACGGCCTGGCGCCAGCCTCGGCAGCCTCGCCGTGCTCGGGAATGTCCAGCGACCAGATATTCGCGGTGTAGGAGAAGACGGAATACGCCAGTGCCCTCCCATCGGCCGAGAGACTGATGCTGTGGGCGCTGAGGCCCGTGGTCAGTCGAGTGGGCTCACCTGCAGGCACTCCTGCCCCGCTCAGGTCCACCCGGTAGACATCGCGGCTCCCCTCTCGATTGGAGACGAAGAGAAGCCCTGCGGTGTGGGGCAGCCACACCGGGCTGGTGTTGAGCGCTTGATCGTCGGTGATTCGGATCGGGTTTCCGCCCGCTGCGGGCACGATCCAGATCGAGCTGGGCGCGATGTTGCCCAGGTTGGTCGAGCTCCCCCAGGGGGACTCACCAAAAATGAAACCGGGGTTGCCGGAGACCAGCGCGATCCACCTGCCATCGGGTGACCAGGCCAGCGAGTGGGCGTTTGCCAGCCGGCAGAGCAGCGTCGCCGGGCCGCCGCCGATGGCCCGGCGATACACGGCCCAGTCTTCGACGTAGGCGATTGCCCGGCCGTCCGGCGACCAGGCAGCCGACGCCACCCAGCTCCCCGGATGCGCCGGCTCGACCAGCACGCGGGGCACCCCGCCGAAGGCCGGGACTTCGTAGATCCGACCGCCCGCCTGGAACGCCATCCGGCTCCGGTCCGGTGACCACTGCGGTCGCCAGTGGGACCCCGGCAGCTCCTGCGTCACCGCCACGGCGCGACCGCCGGCGACCTGTTTCACGAAGATCTGGAAGCGGGTTCCATCATCCGCAGAGTAGGCGATCATCTTGCCGTCCGGCGACAGCGCCGGATCGAGCTCGAGTCGTTCGTCGAACGCGACGCGATGGGCTGGGCCGGGTACCAGCTCCGCTGGCGGGCGGGCTCGGAGATAGAGGCCGCCAGCGGCGCCGGTGAGGAGCAGAGCCAGGGCTATCGTCACGCGCCGCAGGCCGGCGCGAGCTCCCGGGACGCCAGCTCCCGCGATCACGACCTCGGGAGCGGGCATCGGTGCCGGCTCGGGAGGACCAGGCATCGACGCCGGCGCGGGTTCCGCCGCCACTGGGACAGGCTCCGGCTTGACTCGTGGCATCGGCGGCGGCGGTGTGGTCTCCGCCGCCCGAAGCTCCGCGGCAAGAGCCACCACCTCCCGATCGGGCGGCGAATCCAGCTCCTGCTGCAGCAGCACCTCGTAGATCCGCGCGTGCTGCAGTGCGCCGGCCCGGTCGCCCGCGGCGGCCAGCGCCCGCATCAGGCTCAGCGCGACCGTCGCGTTCAGCGGGTCCTGCGCCGCCAGCTTCCGCCACCAGCCGACGGCCTCAGTCCAATCGCCTCGACTCTCCGCCCGGCTGGCCAGCTTGCCCAACGACTGGGCGTAATTCCGGGCCAGGTCCGCTCGCTCCTCTTCCGCCCAGCGCTCGAACTCGGGCGCACCGGGAAGATGAAATCCATCCAGGAACGGACCGGTGTAGCGCGCCGCCGCGTCTTCCAGCTTGCCGACAGCCAGCGCTTGCCCGAACTCCGCCAGATCGCTGGAGACCAGCTCGGCGTTGAGCCGCAGGTGCCTGGTTCCCAGGAAAATGTCGTCGGAGCCGAGGTCCTGCCGTAGGGCGTAAAGCGCCTGGTTGAGGCCGCGGCGTGCCCGCTCCTCATCGGCCTCAGCCCAGAGATAGGCCAGCAGCTTCTCGCGGGTGAGCCCCTGCTCTCCGGCGGACGCAAGGAGGGCAAGGACGGCCAGCCGCCTCGGCTGCGCCGCCGACCCGCTGACCGCGCCCTCGGCGCGGCTGACGTGCAGCCTTCCCAAAGTGTGGACGCGTAACACGTTGCGCGAGGTGATTTGGAGGTGATTGCCGCGTGATTGCCGCTCATATACTAGGCACCGTGATCCCGGGCGGCAACCGGGCGCGATGACGCGCGGCGGTCCAGTCGCACACCTCAACTAAAAGGAGCTGTCGTATGAAGATCGTGCTGGTGACCGGACTGGGCCTGATGGCGATCGTCTCGCTGACCGCGTTCGCGCGAGTCGTGCCCGCCACGCACCGTACCCGGGCGTTCACGGCCCGGCTCACCGGTGCCGCGGCCGTGGAGCTCTCCGGTGATGCGACATTCGCCCGGGTCGAAGGAGGCATCGGGGCGCCGACAGTGTTCACCCTGGACCTCGGCCAAGGTAGCGCGCAGGGAGCCATCCTCTTCACCCGCTCCAGTGGCAGCCGCCTGAGCTTGGGCACCTACACCATCTCGGACCGCGGCGACGGCTCCGATGACCTGCAGGCGCTGGTCATGCTGGGTGCGGTTGAGCGGCCCACCGGCGTATTCCGGGCCCAGTCGGGGACGCTCAGGATCGATTTCGCTTCCGACACGCTGCTGACCGGCAGCTTCACGCTGGCCGCCACCGGCTTCACGGCGGCTGACCCCGCAACGGAGGACCGGGAGATGTCCGCCTCGGGCAGATTCACGGCGCGTGGCAGGTAGCCATTCGTCGGAAAGGAGATGAATTTCATGGGCAAAGTCGATCTGCGCTCCAGCAAGCCCGCACTGGAGCCGGTGGGGTAGCTCTGCCCACTCCATCCGCGAACCGATTCCGGAGGTGGCATGACACCCGAGCAGCAGGCACTCGTTCGTGAGAGCTGGGCCCGGTTCGCGCCGGCGGTGCGAGACGCCGGCGCGCAATTCTACGATCGGCTATTCGAGCTCGATCCCGAGGCGCGCCGGCTCTTCGCGAGCACCGATATGGCGTTGCAGGAAGTCAAGCTGATGCGGATGTTCGATGGCATCGTCCATTCCCTGGACCGGCCGGCCGATCTGGTCTCCGAAGTGGCCGCGCTCGGCCGGCGGCATACCCACTACGGCGTGAAGGATGCCGACTATCCCTCGGTTGGCGCTGCGCTGCTCTGGACTCTCGAGCAGGGACTGGGCGAGGCGTTCACCGCCGAGGTGCGGGAGGCGTGGAGCGAGGCATATTTGCTGGTCGCGACGGTCATGCGGCGCGCGGCCGCCCGGGAGCACAGCGCCGGATAGCGGAATTGCCCCTCTGGGCGACGGTGAATACCATTCACGCCTCAGGCATCGAGCTCCCCTGGCGAAAGGACGACCGTGATCGAGACCCGCGGCCGCGAGGCCCGACTGAGGCCCGAGTTCGATTACCTGTACCCGGGCATTCCGGACGGTACCTGGATGCCGGTCGAAGTCCTGCTCAACAAGGTCGCGACGTTGCTGTATGGTGATCCCTCGCAATCCGGTGTAATCACCGGACCGCGGTTGCTGCGAGACGATCACTTCGAGTTCAGAGGACCGTCTCCGCGCCCGGAGGGCCTGCCGCCGGATCTGAGCAGGATGAGCGACTCCGGGCTGGAGCCCAAAGGGTGAGCGGCGTCACCTCCGCAGGCCTTCGCGCCGGTTAGGTTGGCCGGCGTCGAATGGGTGGAATAGAGCACGATTCCAGTGAGGTGACTGATGAGACGGAATACCTGGATGCTAGGCCCAGTCGCTGCGGCCTTGCTCGCGGCCTGTGGCGGGGGTGGACGCAACGCGAACAATGCGGGCTCGACGGCCGGCGGCGGCTCCGAGACGGGCGCCGCGACTGACACCGCGGCCATGGCCCCCACCGATACGAGCAGCATGGCACCTTCCGGAGCTCCCGGCGCCACCACCGATACCGGCCGCGCCGTCACCGGGGCGGACACCGCAGGTAGAGTGGCCCCCGGCACCGCCTCCGACAGCACGAAGAACCAGTCGCAGTCCGGCGTGACCAACGACAGCGGTACCTCGACGCTCGGACCCAAGGTCACCAAGACCCGGCCGGATCAGAACAAGCCCGTGACGTCCAAGGGCGATACTATCAGCAACCGCGCGGACACGTCCGCCAGCGCACCCAAGTAGCAGCCTACGGCAACGGTCCGCCGGACGGGGCGCGGAGTATCCCGCGCCCCGTTTCGCGTGCGCCCGATCTGCCGGAATCTTCGATCCACCCCCGGGGGAGAA
Organism: Gemmatimonadales bacterium; assembly: GCA_036265815.1. Lineage (NCBI taxonomy): Bacteria > Pseudomonadati > Gemmatimonadota > Gemmatimonadia > Gemmatimonadales > Gemmatimonadales bacterium. The sequence continues at coordinate 26,949 of DATAOI010000037.1, read as the reverse complement.
CCAACCAGTGCTTGCCCGGTTGTTGATAGTGCTCGTCGGCCTGATCCTCGCCCCTCGCTGGGCCGAGGCGCAGCTCGAGGTGCAGGCCTTCTTCGGATCCTCAGTGAGTGCCCCGTCCCCCCTCACCATCACTCAGGCGGGCCAGCCCGACCTCCACTTCACGGCCCATTGGGCCACACGGCCGCTGTTGGACACCTGGTACTATGCTGGGCGAATCGGACTCTGGCGGGGCGATCGCGGGTGGCTGCTGGACTTCACCCATCACAAGATCTATCTGACCAACGGACCGGCGGAGATACAGAAATTCCGGATCACCAACGGGATGAACATGATCACGCTGAGTCGGGGGTTCCGCCGGGGGCCGCTCTCCTTCGCCATCGGTGCCGGTCCGGTCGTCACCTTTCCCCGCAATCGAGTCCGGGGTCAGACACTCGAGGCCAGCCGAGGATTCGGGGGCGGCTACTTCCTCTCGGGAGCTCACCTGATGGCCAGCGCCACCCGCACCTTCCCGATCCTCGTCGGAGTCTTCCTCAGTCTGGACGCCCGGGGCTCGGCATCCTACGTCCGGGTCCCGGTGGCCCAGGGACACGCCTCGGTGCCGAATTTCGCGCTGCATCTCCACGCCGGTATCGGATACGGCTTCGGCAAATCGGAGCGTCGGCGTAACTGAGTCCGGAGCGGCGGCACCAGCGGAAGAGATGGTTCAGGAGGTGGCCTTGGCCTCCGACTTGGCGCTGCTGCCCGCCGGCCGGAACTCCAGGTGATCCGTCCGGAGAATCACGAAGCCGCGGGGAGTGGAGAGGCGGGCAAGCCGCTCTCCGGCCATGTTCACCATCCGCTGCGTCACGCCGGGAAAGATGGGCGCAACGTCATACCACACTGACGGAGTCAGATCGGGATACTTCCGCTGATGCTCGGAACGCAGACGGGCCTGAACACCCGGCATCTGCTCTCCTCGGCCGCGCGCGCCGGCCTGCTGTGAGAAGTGGACGAGAACGCCGAAAGGTAATCGCGGTCCGCTGCGAGACCAATCGTTTCGATGGACAATTTCCTTGCAATCGCTTACCCTACAGGTGCTTGGACGCTCGTGGCATCCGAGTCCCACCTTTGCTGACAGTCAAGATGACCAATGCTCAGGACGCGCAGCCCGTCGTGGCCGGCTCCGCTAACTGTCTTATCGTCGATGACGAGCCGACTGTCCGCCGGTCCCTCGTGCGCATGCTTCAGGCGCAGGGATTCACCTGCTACGAGGCCGGGAATGGGCGCGAGGCCCTTGGCCTGCTCCAGCAGGTCGGGGAGACGCCGCTGGTCATCTCCGACATGCGGATGCCCGAGCTGGACGGGGCCGGCTTTCTCGAGGCCGTCCGCCAGCAGTACCCGGACACGGCGGTCATCATGCTCAGCGGCATCAGCGAGACGATGACCGCGGTCGACTGCCTGCACCAGGGAGCGGCGGACTTCCTGCTCAAGCCCATCTCCATGAGTGAGCTGCAGGCCCGGGTGGCGCGGGCGCTGGAAAAGCGGATGCTGGTCCTGCAGAATCGATTCTACCAGCAGAACCTGGAGCGGCAGGTGCACGAGCAGGCCCAGCGCATCCAGGAGCTCTTCCTTCAGGGCGTGCAGATGCTGGCTCGAGCCCTCGAGGCCAAGGACGCGTACACCCGCGGACACTCCATCCGGGTGAGCCAGTACGCCGTCGCCACGGCGGCAGGTCTCGGTTTCGCGGGGCCCACTCTCGATGGCATCCGGTTGGGCGGCGAGCTGCACGATATCGGCAAGATCGGCACCCGTGAGTCGGTGCTCCACAAGCCGGGACTGCTCACGGAGGAGGAGTTCCGGCAGATCACGGAGCACCCCGCGCTGGGAGAGCGGATGCTCTCTCCTCTGGCGCAGGAGTCGCCCGATCTGCTCCGCATCGTCCGCTCGCACCACGAGCGACTCGACGGCCGCGGCTTCCCTGACGGACTTCGCGGCGACCGGATCCCCATCGAGGCCCGCATCGTCGCGGTCGCCGATTCGTTCGACGCCATGACCACGCGGCGACCCTACCGCGAGGCCCGCCCGCCGGAGCTTGCGGTGGGCGAGCTGCGCCGGGTGGCCGGCACTCAGCTCGACCCCGACGCGGTCGAGGCGTTCGTCGCCGCCTATCCCGACCCGGCCAACCTGCCCCTGCCCACCCCGATCACAGCATCCCCCGCCGCTTGAGCTGGTAGTAGCGCTCCACCACGGCCTTGCCGGCCGACGCCGGCGGCACGTCCAGCACCATGATGCCGCGCGCCCGCATCTGCGCCAGCGCTGCGTCCCGGGCGCCGAGCAGCTCTTCCGCCGCTGCGCGCTCGAAGGCGGTGGTAACGCCCGACGGTCGTGCGGTGGCGAGCGCCTCGAGCGCCGGGTCCCGCAGCGTCACGGCCAGGGGCAGATGGCGGGGCCGAAGGGTGGCGGCGTGCGCCACCAGGGCATCGCTGGCGGTCCGATCGATCACATCGGTGAAGAGCACGGTAAGTGCCCGCTTCCGGTTGCGGGTCGCCAGATACCGGAATGCACCCGGGTAATCCGACTCGACCAGACGCCCCTCCGCAGCCGCCAGTCCGTCCAGCACGGCCCGCAGCGCGCGCCGTCCGCGCGCGGGAGCCACGTAGCGCTGCACCGTATCGGCGAAGACCATGAGGCCGATATTGTCGTCGTGCTCGGCGGCGGCCCGCGCAAGATGGAGCGCCGCCACGATCACGGCCTCGAGCCGGGCAACCCCCTCCACCTCCGCCGTCAGCAGCCGTCCGGCGTCGATCATCAGCAGGACCTGCTGCCGCCGTTCATCTTCGTACTGCCGCGCGATGGTCTTTCCCCGCCGGGCGGTCGCCTTCCAGTCGATGATCCGGGTCTCATCCCCCGGCACCCATTCACGGAGGCCCTCGAACAGACGCCCCTCACCAGGGCGGCGGATGGCCCGGAGTCCAGCCTCGCGCCGGCGCGCCACCTGGAGCGGGAGCGCCCGCAGTGTGGTACCCGGGGCCGCCGGATACACGGTTGCCGTCCACGGCAGCTCCAACCGGCTCTGCCGCCACGCCAGGCCGAGCGGGCCGAGCACCCGGATCGAGAGAGTGCCGCCCGCACCAGTACCGCGCCGGATAGGCCGCACCAGGAGCTGCTCCTCCGTGCCACTCCCTGGCGGGACCAGCAGGTGACGTCGCGGGGCGTTCGCACCCCCCAGCGGCCCGGGGAGGCCCTCCCGCACCAGCATGTCGAGCCGGCCGGCGCCGCCATGCTGCCAGCGGTAGCGCACCGGCGCCGGCCGCCCCAGGGCGAACGCGAGGGGCGCGTCCCGCCTCACCCGGATCGCTGCCGGCCCCGGAGCTCGCACGGTATCGATCAGCAGCGCGAGCAGCCATAGCGCATCGAGCAGCAGGAACCCTCCGGCCGCTGCCGGCCACCAGGCGGCGAGCGGCGCGGCACCGGCCAGCGCCGCGGCCACGAGGAACCAGCGGCGGGACGGGACCGCGATCACCTCGGCGCCTCGATCTTCTCGATGATGCCCTGCAGTGCCGCGTCGGGAGTGATCCCCTCGAGCTCGAGCTCCGGTGCTACCGCCACTCGATGCCGCAGCACGGCGGGCGCGAGCGTCTTGACGTCGTCCGGCACCACGAACCCGCGCCCCTCCAGCAATGCCGAGGCCTGGGCCATCTTGAGCAGGGCGATGCTGCCTCGGGGCGACGCCCCCAGGGTGAGCACCGGCGAGCTGCGGGTGGCCCGGACGATGGCCGTGATGTACCCGACCAGACTCGGCTCCACCCGCACGCCGCGGCTCGCCTGGCGCAGCATCCGAAGATCGGTTCGATCGGCCACGTCGCCGATCCCGTAGCTCGCCGGCAGGTCGGCCTCGAATCCGCGGAGCACCCGGACGAGGATGCCCTGCTCTACCGGCTCCTCGGGGTAGCCGATCAGCACCTTGACCAGGAACCGGTCCAGTTCCGCCTCGGGCAGTGGATACGTGCCCTCGAACTCGATCGGGTTCTGGGTGGCGAACACGGTGAAGCTCTCCGGCAGCTCGTGCGAGACGCCATCGACCGTGACCCGCCTCTCCTGCATCGCCTCGAGCAGCGCCGCCTGGGTCTTGGCCGGCGCCCGGTTGATCTCGTCGCCAAGCACCAGGTCGCCGAAGATCGGCCCCGGCCGAAAGGCGAAGCTGCCCTGGCCGGCGAGCAGACTCACGCCAGTAATGTCCGACGGCATCAGGTCGGGAGTGAACTGAATTCGCCGGAATTCGAGCCCCAGCGCCAGACTGAGTGCCCGCACCAGCAGCGTCTTGGCCGTCCCGGGCACGCCCTCTAGCAGGACGTGCCCGCGCGCGAGCAGCGCCGCCACGACTTCGCGCACGGCGGCCTCCTGCCCGAGTACCACGCGCCCGAGCGCGTCGGTGATCCGGTTGGCCGCGGCGCCATGGACGACGGCCGCCTCGGCGGTGAGTGGGGCCGGGTCTGGCGTCATGACGGCTTGACCTCCTCCCAGAGCGTCTCGACGGCGTTGGCCGCCGCGAGCACGTCATCGGCGCTCGCGGGCCGATGGACGATGGTAGTGAGCGCGGCCAGGGCTGCGCGTCCTCGGGGCGTCCGCACTCCGGGCGCCAGCCCCTCCAGCCAGACCGAGGCTTCGCCCCGCATGGAGCGGCCGGCGTGCGACAGCCGTCGGCGGAGCCCCTGGACGATGAGGCGCACAGCCACGTCGTGCCCGCGGGCCGCCGCCAGCGCCGTGGCCAGCGCCCGGACGTGCTCCAGCGGTGAGCGGCGGCGGCGCTCGATGGCGCTCCGCGCCGGCCCGAATCTCACCCCGGCCGCCAACAGCGCGAGCAGCCCCACGATTGCGAGCTGCCAGATGGCCCAGCCCCAGGGCGACCGTGTCGTCCACGCGATGGTGGCCCCCGCGAGCGATCCCGAGGCATCGAAGCCGTGATGGAACTCGTCGATCACGACTCGGGAATAGCGCGGGACCACCAGGCGCAGGGCGAATGGCCCCGCCGCCGTCTCCCGCATCGTCCGATTGGCGAACAGGTGGTCCTCCGCCACGAGGGTCACCCTGCGGTCGCCGGGCAGCGTCAGCCGGATGGCCACCGCCCTGCTCCGCGAATCCCGCAGCAGGGTGTCCACCCGGAGCGCGGCGGGCGCGGTGCAGGCCACCCGTCGGCCGTCGACCAGATCGGACGAGTCCACCGCCACCGGAGACAGACGGTGGAACAGCACGGCCTTGACCCATGGCATGCGCCCGTCGCTGCCGCCATTGGGATGTCTGGCGGAAACCGAGTCGCGCAGGCGCCGCACGACGTCGTAGCCGAGACAGCGGATGGCCGGGGCCGCTCCCACACCCGCGAGCAGCAGATCGACCCGTGCGCGGGCGAGGGCGACGCCCTCGAGTGCGGTCAGCTCCCGGGTAGGTCCGAGAAACGCGACCAGTGTTCGTCGATCACCCAAGCTGTCGATCGCGGTCACCGGCCGTCGGTAGTACATCACCCTGACCCCCAACCGGGAGAGGGCCTCGGCGAAGCCGCTCGCGCCCAGGGGACCGGCGAGGTAGCCGGAGCGCCGTGGATCCCGGTCGGTGAGCCGTGCGCGCCGGCTGCCCAGGGCTGCGGCACCCACGCCGAGCACCAGGAGCAGCACCACGCCGGCGGCCAGCTCAGTGCGCGGGCGCATGCCAGGCAAGTCCACTGTTCTCGCGCCAGCGGCGATACTCCTCGGGGCCGCAGGGGCGGCCGCCGAAGACGTGGGCGTAGAGCGTCCGCACCAGCTCGCGGAGCCGCTCCCGATCTTCCCGGATCAGGCGAGCATCGCGGGCACATTCCGCCGGGGTCTTGCTCGATTGATAACGCAGCAGCCCTTGGGCCTCGAGGGTGAGCGCCAGCGCCACGAAGGCGAGCTGCAGTGCCTCGGCCATCCGGCCCCGCGCGGCGGCGCGATCGGCCTCCCGGGCGTACCACGCCGCGTCGCGCCGATCCGGATTCGGGCCCGCGGGCGCGTGCTCGGCTGTCGCGGTGCCGGCGGACACCGTTCGCCAGACGACGTAGGCCGCATGCGCCAGCAGCAGAATCAGCGCGACCAGGACCGCCAGCAGCAGCAGCCGAAACATGGCGGGGTTGTCCGACCGGAGTCCCTGAAGCCAATCGGCCAGCCGGTGCCACCACCCGCGCAGCAGACGCCACGGGGCGGGCTCGGCGGTCCAGCGATACTGCGGGGCGGAGTAGACCGTGTCGAGCACGGCGCGAAGGGCGGCCGTGCCCGGGTCTCCCTGGCTCGCCATCGTCGCGGAGGTCAGGCGGTCTGGAGCGTGGCGGCCAGGACCTCGAGATCGAAGCCCTCTTTCCGCACCCGCAGATCGTAGTACGCGACGGTCAGCACGCAGTAGAAGAGCGGAAAGATGAACGCCTGGATGAGGCCGGTGAGCGCGAGCGCCAAGAGTGCGGCGCCCGAGGCAGGGCCGAGCACTCCCACCCGCGTGGCATCGGGCAGGAACAGCGCGAAGACGCCGGTGATGGCCGCGAGCGGAACGTAGAGCAGCACCAGCAGCGTCACGATCAGGCCCAGCATGCGCCAGCGGGAGCCCCGGGTGAGCTCCCACGAGCGCGAGAGCGATGCACTGGGGCTCGCTCCCGGCTCCAGCACCAACGCGGGGATGGCCAGCACCAGGCCCGTGGCCAGGATGATCCCCGGAATCACCACCAGGAAAAAGCCCACCATCACCATGCCCCCCAGAAGTACGGAGCAGATCAGGATCCGCCCGAAGTAGGGCGCCGCCCGGCGGAGTGCCTCCTGCGCGCCGATCGGCCGCCCCAGATAGCTCTCCGACACGATGAACACGGTGGCCGCCGTCGCGATCGAGTTGAGCACCGCGAACAGCAGGTAGTAGAGCGCCAGCAGCGGCAGGTTGGACAGAATGCCGCCCGCCGATTGGAGGAAAAGATTCAGCACCATCGGGATGCCCGAGCAGATGAGCGCCACCGTGGCCAGGGGCGCGAAGTGCCGACGATAGAGGGTGAAGGAGACGTCGAGGATCTCGCCCACCGACAGCGGGCGCAGAGCGGGAGGCGTCATGGCCCCAAAGATATTACAATCGCTGCATGCCCGCGCTGCGCCCACCGCCCCCTGACTACCGCCAGCACCTGGAGGTGGAGACCCCGGAGCATGTGGTCCTCGATCTCGAGATCGCGGGCATCGGCTCGCGCGCGCTCGCCGCCATTCTCGACATGCTGATCCTCGCCGGCGGCACCCTCGGCGTCGTGGTGATGCTCGCCATTCTGGCCGGCTATGGGCTCACCGTCGGCCGGGTCGGCCAGGCGCTCCTCCTGCTGGGCGGCTTCGTCTCATGGACCGGCTATTTCATCCTGTTCGAGGGCCTCCGCGGCGGGCAGACCCCGGGGAAGCGGATCATTGGAATCCGGGTCGTCATGGACACCGGCCACGCGGTCACGCCCAGCGCGGCGGCCGTGCGGAACCTGGTCCGCTGGGCTGACTTCCTGCCGCCGCCGTATCTGATCGGAATGCTGCTGGTGGCGTTCCAGCCGCGGGGGAAGCGGCTGGGTGATCTGGTTGCAGGGACCGTGGTAGTGCGGGACCGGCCCTCCGACACACCGGTGCGCCGCCGAGGAGCGGCGGCGACCGCCGAGTCGCCCTCCATTCCCGAGCTCAGCGACGCGGAGTTCCGGCTCCTCTCCCACTTCGAGGCGCGCCAGCAGGCGCTCACGCCTGCAGCGCGGAGCCGGCAGGCGGCCGGGCTCGCCGGGCGGCTCGGCTCCCACCCCGCGCCGGCAGGAGTGCCGGACGTCACCCACCTGCTCGAGTTGCATGCCCGGGAGCTGGCCCGGCGGGAGGGACGCCTGGCCGCGCGAGGCGCCGCGGGTGCGGGGACCCGCTTCGCTGCGGACAAGCGGCCTCGATGGGACGAGTTTGAGCAGCTCGCGGATCGCGCCGCCCGGAAAGGACTCGACACCTTCGCCTCGGCCGAGCTGCCGGAGTTCGCGGCCCGCTACCGCGAGGTGGCGGCGGATCTGGCCCGGGCCCGGACCTACGGTGCCGATGGGGAGACCCTGGCGCGACTGGAGCGCCTCGTCGCCGCCGGACACAACGCGCTCTACCGCGACGAACGGGGAACCTGGCGACGACTCTGGCTGGCGCTCGCGCGCGAGTGCCCGGCGGCCATCCTGCAGGCGCGGGGCTACGTGCTGGTGGCGTTCCTCACTTTCGCCGTGCCTGCGGCCGCGGGATTCACCCTGATGCGCCAGCAACCTGCACTTGCCGCCGAGCTCCTGCCGGACGTCATGCTGCGACGAGCCGAGGCCGGAGCCACCCGCGAGGCGCAGGGACGCGGGTTCGTGGAGATCGGGCGCGAGGACCGCCCGCTGATGGCCTCCGGCATCATCACCAACAATGTCCGGGTAGCGATCGCCTGTTTCGCCGGAGGCATCTTTCTCGGTGTTGGCTCGCTGGTGCTGCTGGCCGTGAACGGGCTCAGCATCGGGGCCAGCGCCGGCCACTTCGCCAATCTGGGGCTGCTCGGCTACCTGCTGGAGTTCATCCTGGGGCACGGCCTGCTCGAGCTGTTCGCTATCTGGGTGGCGGGGGCCGCCGGCTTCCTCCTGGGCCGGTCGGTCGTCGCCCCGGGCGATCTGAGCCGGGCCGACGCGTTGGTGCTCAGCGGGCGAACGGCGATCCGGATGCTGGGGGGCACGGCGTTGTTTCTGCTGGTGGCGGGTCTGATCGAGGGGTTCGTGTCGGCGGGGAGCTGGGGATTCGGGATCCGACTCACTGCCAGCCTGGCGAGCCTGGGATTTCTGGTCCTCTATCTGTGGAACGGCGCCCGTGTCGACCCGGCGGCAGGGTTACAGCTCTCGCAGCATGGCCCGCATCCGAATGGCAAGCGCCTCGATCTCGCGGAGGCCGGTGAGGGTCTCGGGGTCGATCTTTGACTCGTTCAATAGCAACAGCTGGGCCTCTGCCAGCAGCGCCGAGAGCGGATTGGAGAGGTCGTGCCGCAGCTTGCCCAACCGGTCGGCATCTGACATAAATTCCTATGTCAGAGACAGGTAGAGCGCGCGGATGTGGTGTTGCCCCAGCCCGCGGACCGACTGCCACAGATCTCCCTCGGAAACCCCGCAGAAGATCTCGGCGGTCTCGGACTCGCGACTGCCGGGGTCGATGAAGCGCAAGCGCCCCCGCCAGGCGCCGTCTTCAGAGCGGCGCACGGAGAGCTGGAGTGTGATGGTTTGGTCGGAGAGACGAAGCGGTGGGAGCTCGTAGAGGACCGGCTCCAAGGGGTCGGGAGTGTAGGATCGGTGTGGCTGAGCTGTCATGGCAGTGCCTCCGGGAGGACCCGATCGGATGAAACATTACGAGGGAGTGGCACTTACGCAATGCACCCCCGGTACTTGACTCGCTCCCCGCCCGGCTCTAAGTTGAGTCGCTTCTTGGTTTGGCAGGAAACTCCCCGTCACAGCCTGTACCGCACGCTCCGCCGCAGCGGGGCCCACCATAGACACAGTCAACCTCACCGGGTCTTGCAGTCCCCTACTCTCATCGCCCGCCGGCACTCCGGCCGGGCCCGCTTGCCTGGAGTCTCGTCCGTGGATATCGCTGAGCTGAAGCAGAAGTCGGTCGCGGAGCTGCACACCCTGGCTGAGCAGTTGAACATCTCCAACTACTCGGGGCTGCGGAAGCAGGATCTGATCTTCCGTATCGAGCAGTCGCTCCTCGACTCGGACACCGTCATCCGCGGCGAGGGCGTCCTCGAGATCCTTCCCGAAGGCTACGGCTTCCTCCGGAGCCAGGACTGGAACTACCTGTACGGTCCTGACGACATCTACGTCTCCCCCAGCCAGATCAAGCGCTTCGATCTCCGCACCGGCGACACCGTCATGGGGCAGGTCCGGCCGCCCAAGGAGGGCGAGCGCTACCTCGCCCTGCTCAAGGTCGAGCAGGTCAACTTCGAGGAGCCGGAGAAGACCAAGCACCGCATCGCTTTCGACAACCTGCGGCCGCGCTATCCCGACGCCCGGATCCGGCTGGAGCGGAAGAGCGGCGACCTGTCGATGCGGGTGGTGGACCTGCTCTCGCCACTGGGCAAGGGCCAGCGCGCCCTGATCGTGGCCCCGCCCAAGGCGGGCAAGACGATCCTCATGCAGAAGCTGGCCAACGCCATCAGCGAGAATCACCCCGAGATCGTCCTCATCGTGCTGCTGATCGACGAGCGGCCCGAGGAGGTCACCGACATGGAGGAGAACGTCAAGGCGGAGGTCATCTCCTCCACCTTCGACGAGCCGGCCGACCGCCACGTCCAGGTGGCCGACATGGTGATCGAGAAGTCCAAGCGCCTGGTGGAACACGGACGGGACGTGGTGATCCTGCTGGATTCGATCACCCGTCTGGCGCGGGCCCACAACGTCGTGGTGCCGCACTCGGGCAAGATCCTGTCCGGCGGTGTCGACGCCAACGCGCTGCAGAAGCCGAAGCGCTTTTTCGGCGCGGCGCGCAACATCGACAAGGGCGGCAGTCTCAGCATCATCGCCACCGCGCTGATCGACACCGGCAGCCGGATGGACGAGGTCATCTTCGAGGAGTTCAAGGGCACCGGCAACTCCGAGCTGGTCCTCGATCGGCGCCTGGCCGATCGGCGCATCTATCCCGCCATCGACATCCAGCGGACCTCGACCCGCAAGGAAGAGCTCCTGATGGACAAGGACGAGCTCAATCGGGTCTACCTGCTGCGCAACTTCCTGGCCGACATGCCGCCGGTCGAAGCGCTGGAGTTCCTGCTGGAGCGGATGAAGCGGACGAAGAACAACAAGGAGTTCTTCGCGACGATGGCGCAGTAGCGGGAAGGACGGGAAGGGCGGGAAGGGCGGAAAGGTTCGCAAGTGCAGGGCTTGGATCCTTCTCGTCTTTCCTGCCTTACCGCCCTTACCGCCCTTCCCTCCCCCCCTACATTCCCTCATGCTCCCCACCTCGGGCCGCCTCCTCGCCGTCGACTGGGGCGAGGTCCGGATCGGCCTCGCGCTGAGCGACGAATCCCAGGTGCTGGCGACCCCGCTCGTCACCCTGGTGCGCCGCCCAGGCAAGCGTTTTCCCATGCCACCGTTCCTGGCGCTGGTGGAGGAGCACGCGCCGGTCGGTGTGGTCGTGGGTCTTCCGCTCACACCCGAGGGTCGGGAGGAGATCAGCGCCGCGGCCGCACGGGAGCTGGCCGATTCCATCGCCCGGCGGACCGGGCTGCCCCTCGAGTTCTGGGATGAGCGGATGAGCACCGCCCGTGCTCTCTCGGCGATCCGGGAACAGGGTGGCAGCAGCCGGGGCCGCCGAGCGGAGGTCGACGCCCTGGCGGCGGCCGTGCTGCTGCAGCACTTCCTCGATGCCCGGCGGCCAATCCCCACATGATCCGCTCCCGCGTCTCCCGGCTTCTCGTCCTCACGCTGCTCATCGCCGCCTGCAGCGGCCGCCGGGACCCCGAGCGTGTCACTTTGCCGCCCGGATCCACCTTCGCCGCGGTAACCGATACCCTGGTTGCCCACGGTGTGGTCTCCAGCCGGCTGCTGTTCAAGCTCCTGGCCCGGATTCGCGGGGTTGACCGCTCGGTGCACGCGGGAGTCTACCAGTTCGCTCCGCACCTCTCCGCCTGGCGGGTCCTCGGGGTACTGGCCGAGGGGAAGACGGCGGCCATCCGCTTCACCGTGCCCGAGGGGCTCACCATTCTGGACGTGGCAGCGCTCGCGGCGGAGCGGTTGCAGATGCCGGAAGACTCCCTGCTCACCGCCGCGCGGGACGGCAGGGCCGCGAGCGCACTCCTGGGCTTCCGGGTAGGCTCGTTCGAGGGTTTTCTCCGCCCCGAGACCTACGCCGTTCCGCTGGGGATGCCGGCAGATGAGCTGGTTCGCCTCATGGCGCAGGGGTTCACCGCCGACTGGCAGCCCGCCTGGACCGCGCGGCTCGACTCGATAGGCATGACCGAGCTCCAGCTGGTGACCCTGGCGTCCATCGTGGAAGGAGAAGCGCGGGCGGACCAGGAGCGGGAGACCATCGCGGGGGTCTATCACAACCGCCTGCGGATCGGCATGGCGCTGCAGGCCGACCCGACCGTGCAGTACGCCATCGCGCTGGCGACGGGCAAGCGAAAGCCGCGGCTTTACGTGAAGGACTACCAGTTCGCCTCACCCTACAACACCTACCTGCACCCGGGCCTGCCTCCCGGCCCGGTGAACTCGCCTAGCCGGCGCAGCCTCGAGGCCTCGCTCTACCCGGCCAAGGTACCCTACCTCTACTTCGTGGCGGGCTCCGATGGGCGCCACCTGTTCGCCCGCACCTATGCCGAGCATCTGAGCAACGTGGCACGCACCCGCCGGGCCATGCGCTAACCTCGAGCGGGTGCCGGGAGGCATGCCGCCAGGGCGCGCGCGTACAGGGACGCGGCGCCTTCCGCATCGGCCGTCCGGAGAATGCCGGAGACCACCGCGACCCCGCTCGCACCGGCCGCCACCGCGTCGGCCACATCCTCCAGCCGGACGCCGCCGATCGCGAGGCACGGCCGTCCGCCCCCTAGAGCGGCCAGGTGATGGAACCCGTCGGCGCCGAGCGCTTCCCCCGCATCCAGCTTGGTGCCCGAGACACGCCAGGGGCCGATTCCCCAGTAGTCCGCGCCCGACGCTGCCACGGCCTCGGCCGCCGAGCCGACCGAGGCGCCGATCACGAAGCCCGGAGGCGCAATGGCGCGCGCCAGACTCAGCGGCACATCGTCCGGACCCAGGTGGACCCCAGCCGCCCCGGCGGCCAGGGCGATGTCCGGCCTGTCGTTCAGCAGCACGGGGATGCGGAGTGCCTGGACCAGCATGCGCGCCAGTTTCACCTGCTCCCGGGCGGTGGCACGCTTGAGGCGCAGCTGCACCGCGGTGACCCCGCCGCGCTCGGCGCTCAGGGCAAGGGCGAGCGGATCGCGCCCGGCCAGCAGGTCGTCATCGGTTACCAGCATGAGACGAACCAACGCCGCTACATTAGGTCGCATGACGCTTCCCCTGCCGCGACTCCAAGGAATTCGTGGGGCCACTACCGTCGACCGGAACGACGCGGGAGACATCCTCGCCGCCACCGACGAGCTGCTCCACTCCCTCATCGAAGCCAACCAGCTGGAGCCGGATGACATCGTGAGCGGTCTCTTCACCGTCACCCGCGATCTCGACGCCGCCTTCCCGGCCCGGGCAGCCGAAGAGTACGGCTGGAATATCGTGGCGCTGCTGCACGCCACCGAGATCCCCGTGCCCGGCTCCCTACCTCGCTGCATTCGCCTCCTGGTGCACGCCTACACCCGGAGAAGCCGGGCGGAAATCAAGCACTGCTACCTTCGCGGGGCCACGGTCCTCCGCCCCGACCGGGCGTGACCCAGCTGGGCGTGGCCGAGATCGGCGTGACCGCCCGGGGCGCCGAGCGCTGGACCCGGGGGCATCCCTGGATCTACCGGAGCGAGGTCCTGGAGGAGACACCCGCGACCCCCGGGCTCGTCCGGGTCCACGATCCGCGTGGGCGCTTCATCGGCCAGGCGCTGTACTCTCCCGCATCCGAGATCCGGCTCCGCCTCCTCGAGCGTACCGAGCGGCCGGTCGATGCCGCCTGGTGGCGGGAGAGGCTGGCGACGTGCAATGAGCGACGCATCGGAATCGATGCCACCGCCTACCGCGTCGTCCACGGCGAAGGCGACGGTCTCCCGTCGCTGGTGCTCGACCGCTACGACCGCTGGCTGGTGGGCCAGCTGCTCTCCTCGGGCCTCGAGACCATGCGGGAGCCGATCGTCGCCGCCGTGATCGAGGTCTTCGCGCCGGAGGGAATCCTGCTGCGGCACGATACGGCCGCCCGGCGCCGGGAGAGGTTGCCTGCCGAGCCGGAGCTGGTCTATGGCAGCGTACCGCGATCGATCGAGGTGCGTGAGGGGAGCATCCGGTACCTCGCCGCGCCGTGGGACGGCCAGAAGACCGGGGCCTTTCTCGACCAGCGACCCCACCGGCTCCTCGCCGGCAGCCTGGCCCGTCCGGGCGGCCGGGCGCTCGACTGCTTCGCGTATCACGGCTCCTTCGCGCTCCACCTCGCCGCGCGCTCGGCGACGGTGCTGGCGCTGGACGTGAGCCGGGAGGCGCTGGAGCGCGGGGCCGCCAACGCGGCGCTCAACGGAACCTCGAACATCGAGTGGCGCGAAGCCGATGCGTTCGAGACCCTGCGCGCCTTCGCCCGCGCGCGCGAGCGCTTCGACACCATCGTGCTCGATCCGCCCGCCTTCGCCAAGTCTCGCGCGTCGGTACCGGCGGCGCTCAGGGGATATCACGAGATCAATCTCCGCGCGATGCGCTGCCTCGTTTCGGGCGGCAGTCTGCTCACCGCGTCCTGCTCGTTTCACGTGGGGCTTCCCGCGTTTCTCGCCATGCTGGCGGACGCGGCCGCCGACAGCGGACGTACCATCATCCTGCGCCAGGTGCTGGGTCAGGCCGAGGATCACCCCGAAGTGCTCGGGATCCCCGAGACCGGCTACCTCAAGGGAGCCCTCCTCCAGGCGCGCTGAGGGCGCGAGCGGCGGGGGTACCGTCGTTTCTTCGCGTTGACACCGGCCGTCGCGAATACGAGTTTGAGGTAATGTCCGGAACCTCTCCGTTCATTCTTATCGTTGACCGGCCGCCTCGGTACTCCACTTCCGCCGAGGCGTCGTGCTGAGCGCGGCCCAGCTTCGCGCCACGGCGGAGCGCCGGCGGACGCCCTATTCCGACAAGCAGCACTACCAGGAGTACATCCTCCAGCGCATCGAGGGCTACAAGAATTCCATCGGGCGTGATGAGCTGCTGCGCCTCGGCGACGAGGCCGCCTCGGAGCTTCAAACCGCATCCGAGGGACAGTTCCTGCTCACCGAAGTGCTGATGCTGGAGTCGGTCGATCGGCTGATCATCAAGCGGCTCGCGCTTCGGCCCTACAACCGCTGGCGACGTCAGTTCCTCAAGCTCCGCGAGGCCCAGCGCACCCCCACCCACTGGGGCCTCGAGCCCACCTGCCCGCTGGCCCGGCTGCTCCCCCGAATCGAGTCCCAGGACAACGCGCTGGTGATCGGCAGCGGGGCCGAGCCCACCGCTTATCTGCTCGCCGCGCACGATGCGGTCGTCACCTTCCTGGCCAGCGACCTGGGCTGCGTCGAGCGGGTGGAGTCGCGCATGGCCTCGGAGGCTCTGGGCAGCCTGTTCGAGGGTTACGTCGCCCAGATCGGCGCCGGCCTCCCGGAGTTCCTCGACTTCGTCGACGCCATGGACCTGGTGGTCCTCGATCCCGGCGCGCTGGTGCACCTGAGCCCCGCCTGCCGGGTCGAGTTCGTCCGCGATCTCCAGCGCCGAAGCCGGCCCGGCGCCGTGCACATCCTGCTGCCGACCTGCCAGTCGCTCGCGCCCGAGGCGCTGCTCACACTCTACCAGAGCTGGACCGTGGAAGAGGGCAAGCGGCGGCGGCGCTCGAGCAGCACCCGCCAGCGGGATGGGATCGTTCTCTGCATGCCGCCGTGTCCCTCGAACACAACGCGCGCCGCGGCGGCAGGGTCGGAATGACACATCCACCCCGGCGACGATAGGCTAAACGATTGGAATTGGTGATCTTAGCTACGGCACCCAGGCGGCACGATGGGTGCCTTTCCACGAGGAGAGGTCAGCAGTTGTCCCGTGGGTAGAGAGGATCGGTCCGTGGCCAGTCTCCCGCTCGTCATTCCGTCACTGCCGCTGGGCATCGTCATCAAGAGCGGCGCACCCGCTCGCAAGCCGGTCCGCTTCTGGGCGTACATGTGGGCGGCCGACGAAGAGATGGCCAGCGACCACTGGCACCAACGAGTCCCCAGCGAGCACGTCGCGTAGCGGTACCCCTCGCGGCGGCCCGAAACGCCCCCGGATTCCGGTCCGGGGGTGTTTGTATTTCCGGGGCTTGCCCCACTGGAGAGCCGGTCCAAAACTCGATTTATCACACCCCTTCGTGGTGCTCATGCGGAATCTCAGCCTCCACGGCACCGCCATCCCCTCGAGGCCGGTGCCACCATTCCGTAGACGCCCCGGACCGCCGGTGTGGACATCGCGCGACTATATTCCGCCGTCACTTTCCCCGGGTCCAGATGCGCGCGCTGGTGAAGGAATCACCCGGTCCCGGCATGGCGCTGCGGGACGTGCCGTCCCCGAGCTGCGGCCCCACCGAGGCGCTCATCCGCGTCCGCCACGCCGGCGTGTGCGGCACCGATCTCCACATCTGGGAGTGGGACAGCTGGGCGCGCAACCGGCTCCGTCTTCCGGTGGTGATCGGGCACGAATTCGCCGGTGAGATCGTCCAGCTCGGCCGCGAGGCCGAAGCGGCCGAGCTGCTCACCGTGGGCGATCTGGTCACCGCCGAGGGTCACATCGTCTGCGGCCACTGCCTGCAGTGCCGGCTGGGCGCCGGCCACCTCTGCCAACGCACCCAGGTCATCGGCGTCGATCGCGATGGCGCCTTCGCCGACTTCATTGCGATGCCCGCCTCGAACGTCATGAAGCTCGACGGCATTCCGACCGAGATCGGCGCCATCATGGACCCGATGGGCAACGCGGTCCATACCGTGCTCGAGGCCGACGTGCCGGGGAGCACGGTGCTGGTGCTCGGGTGCGGTCCGATCGGCTGCTTCGCGGTCGGTGTGGCCCGGGCCGCGGGAGCCTCGCTGGTGATTGCCAGCGACTTCAATCCGATGCGTCTCGAGCTGGCTCGGGCCATGGGTGCGCAGGTCACCCTCAACCCAGCCGACGACGACGTACCGGCCCGGGTGCGGGAGCTCACCGGCGGCGATGGAGTGGACCTCGTCTGCGAGATGAGCGGGCACCCCACCGGCCACGCTCAGGCGTTTGCCGCCGCGCGCCTGGGAGGCCGGGTCAACCTGCTGGGTACCCCCAACCGGACTACCGAAGTGGATTTCGCCCGGGACGTCATCTTCAAGGGGCTCACCCTGTACGGCGTCACCGGGCGCAAGATGTACCAGACCTGGCACCAGATGCGCCGCTTCCTCCGGGCCGGCCAGCTCGACCCCCGGCCGGTCATCACCCATCGCTTTCCGCTCGAGTGCATCGCGGACGCCATCCAGGTCATCAAGGACGGCCAGGCCGGCAAGGTCATTCTGGAGGTCGACCCATGAGCAGCTCGCTGGAGCGCCGTCTCGAGGCCGAGCTGGAGCAGTTCATCCGGGATGGGGTGTACAAGCGCCTCAATTACCTGGACAGCCCCCAGGACGCGCGGGTCCGCATGGAGGACCGCGGCGAGGTCATCATCCTCTCCTCCAACAACTACCTGGGGCTCAGCAACCAGCGCGAGGTGGTGGAGGCCGGCAAGGCGGCGCTCGATCGCTACGGCGCGGGCACCGCCTCGGTGCGCTTCATCTGCGGCACCTTCACGGTGCATCGCGACCTTGAGGCCGCCTGCGCCCGGCTGGTGGGGACCGGCGGCTCGCTCAGCTTCGTGAGCGCGTGGAATGCCAACGAGGCGGTGCCGGCCACGCTGCTGGGCGAGCAGGACATCGTCCTCAGCGACCAGCTCAACCATGCCTCCATCATCGATGCCATGCGGCTGGCCAAGGCCATCGGCAAGTGCCAAACGGCCGTGTACCGTCACGCGGACCTGGCGGATCTGGAGGCAAAGCTGGTCCAGGCACGGAGTCACCGAGTCCGCATGGTGATCACCGACGGCGTGTTCTCCATGGAAGGGTCGATCGCGGATCTGCCCGGACTGGTGGAGCTGTGCCGGAAGCACGACGCGGTCCTGCTGGTCGACGACTCCCACGCGACCGGCGTGCTGGGCACCCACGGGCGGGGCACGGCGGAGCATTATGGCCTGCTGGGCGAGGTGGACATCATCACGTCGACGCTGGGAAAGGCGCTGGGTGGGGCGGCGGGCGGGTTCGCCGCGTCCTCGACCGCGGTCTGCGACTATCTGACCCAGCGGGCTCGGCCCCAGCTCTTCTCCAACGCCCTGCCCCCGACGGTCGCGGCCAGTGCGCTGGAGAGCATCCGCTATCTGGAAGCGCACCCCGAGCGCGTCACCACCCTGCGGGAGAACGCGCAATACTTCCGCGAGCGTCTGATCGAGCTCGGCTTCCACCCCCTCCCCGGCGAGACGCCGATCATCCCAGTCATTCTGGGAGAAACCTCCGCCGCCATCCGGATGAGCGATCTCCTGCTCGCGGAGGGGGTCTTCGTCACCGGCTTCGGCTTTCCGGTCGTGCCCCAGGGGCAGGCTCGGGTCCGCTGTCAGGTCTCCGCGGCGCACACCCGTGAGGACCTGGACGAGGCGCTGGCCGCCTTCAAGAAAGTCGGCTGCCAGCTCGGACTGATCTAGGCCGGTCGGTGGGCCCGGTCTTTGCACCCCGACCCTTTCCGACGGGCGGGGGAGCCCCGGTATCGCATGCTGTAAGATATTGACTTATTTAAACTTACGGCTGCTTCAACACCCCCTCCCTTCCCGCGATTTCCGATAGAAACCCGCATTTTGACCGACCGTGCCGCCCGGGCACGCGGTAGTCGCCAGGATCCCCCTGGCGCGGACCCTTACGGAGGCAGTCTGTGATGCGCATGGTCATCCGAAGCATTCCGGCCGCAGCACTGGCCTTCTGCCTGGGCGCGACCCACCTGGTGGCGCAGCAGCCCGGCAGCTCGACCTTCCAGTGGTTCGTCGGAGGGCACGGAGGTGTCGTCAGCATTCAGTCGCTGGGAGATCGCAGGTTCCTCCCCACCGCCGGCGGCTCGATTCTCGTCACGGCCAAGCGCACCGGGCTGTTGCTCTCGGTGGACCAGGCGTTCGGCTCAGACGAGGTGACGGCCACCTCGTTCCAGGTTCGCGACGATAGCGGCTCGGTGGTTCAGAGCGGGACGGTGGGATGGACCTTCCAGGGACTCCGCAAGTACTCGGCGATCCTGGTGGCCTACCCGCTCCGGAACCGGAACGTCCAGCCGTTTGTGGGCGTGGGCGGCGGCATCATGCACACCACGGGGAACTCAGCC
This sequence comes from Gemmatimonadales bacterium, assembly GCA_036265815.1. Classification (NCBI taxonomy): domain Bacteria; kingdom Pseudomonadati; phylum Gemmatimonadota; class Gemmatimonadia; order Gemmatimonadales; species Gemmatimonadales bacterium. The sequence continues at coordinate 7,910 of DATAOI010000037.1, read as the reverse complement.
GGGCGCTTCGCCGACGGTCGAGACGCGAGCGAGCTCAGCAGCAGCGGATTCGGCACCGCGATCGCGGGCCTGGAGTTTCGTGCGGGTCCCTTCAGCGCCTTCGGCGAGTACCAGATCACCACCAAGATGGGATTCAAATCCCTGACCACCGTGGTCCAGCGAGACGGCGCGGGCAACGCGGTGTTGACCGAAGACGACTATGGCGAGTGGCTGACCGGTGCCACCCACACCTTGATCGGCGGATTGCGATTGTCCCTGGGGAGCGCACGCGAGCAGGCGAGAACCGGCGGCTACTGAGCGGCGCGCGGCCGGGAAGCAGCAGACGGGCAGCGGATCAGGACGATTCGCTGCCCGTTTCGCATCGGGGAGCCGGACCTCGCGACACGTAACCGGATCCGGCAGCCAGATAGCGCAGTGGCCACTCCGCGGCCTTGGTGATCCCCACCCGAGGCGTCACCAGCACAGGGAGGACGTCGGCGCCGCCGCGCACGGCCACCACGGGCGAGTCTGCCATGGCCAGCCCATCCAGCTCCCGGGTAATACCGAGCGCCTGACACAGCTTCCCCGGCCCGGAGCAGAGGTGCCGGTCATCGACCCCGCCCCTCCGGCGCCGCATCGTCTCCAGGCCGCGGATCGGCTCCAGCGCACGCAGCAGGACCGCTCCGCCGTTTCCGTCGGGTGCGCACACCAGATTGGCGCACCAATGCAGCCCATAGGACCGGTAGACGTACCACGTGCACGGAGGCCCGAAGAGCGCGGCGTTTCGTTCGGTGCGGCGTCCACGGTAGCCGTGCGAGGCCGGATCGACGGCGCCGAGATACGCCTCGGTTTCGACGATCCGTCCCGCCGTGACGGAGCGGCCCAGGGACGAGATCAGCGTCGTCCCTATCAGCTCCCGCGCCACTACCTCGGCCGGCCGGCGGAAAAACGAGACGGGCAGCGTGGCTGCCCGTAGCGTCGTGCTCACTCGGCCTTCTTCCGGGCTCTCGCGCGAGGTCGCTTGGGGCGCGCGGCCGCCGGTTTGTCCGCCGATTCGGGTGCCGCGGGCGACTCCGGAGCTGGCGTCGCGGCGGCGGCCGCAGCCGCCCGCTTACGCGGTGCGCGCCGGGGACGCGACGGCTTTGCCGCCGCCGGCTCCGCGGGCGCTTCCTCAATGGCCGGTGCTGCCTCGACCGGGGCCGGCGCATCCACCTTGACCACACCGATCAGCGGAAACTCGCTGGTGCGAAACGGAGCCCGGGAGCCACGGCGGAACCGCACGCCCAGACGTTGACCGTTTTCCCGGCTGCCGCTCGGGCCCTCGGCGGCGGGCTCGGACGCGACCACGGCCGGTTCCTCCAGCGAGGCGGGCACCTGTGCCGCCGGGATCGCGGATAACGGCGCGGGTCGGGGCGGCAGCGCTGGGGCGCGGGGATGCGGCGAGACCTCATGGTCGTTGTCACCGACCTGGCGAACATCGGCCACCTCGGCGTCGTTCGCCTGGCGCAGCAGCCGGCCGAACCGGGCGGCGTCGAGCAGCGGGTCCTCCCGTCCGTGCATGGCCACCATGCGAAGCCGCAGCGCCTCCTCGCTCACCGGTGGCCGAAGCTCCGCGAGCGCCTGGCTCATGAGCTGGAAGGCCCCCGCGAGGGTGAGCGTAGCCTGGGTCACCCGCCCGCGGGCGGGCGGCCCCTCCCGGACCGGCTGGCCGGGATGTTTGGTCTCCCGGCCTGCCTCCGCGGGCCGCTCGCGGTCGCGGCCCCGTCCCCGACGCCCACGGCCCCGTCGCCCGCCGTCCTCACGCGCCGCCTCACTGCCACCCTCGCGGGCCGAACGCGCCGGTGGCACCGACGGAGCACCTGCGGACAGCGGGGGGGCCACCTCGAACTGGCCGTTGTCGAGCTTGGTGACCAGGACGACCCCCTTCTGCCCCGCTTCGACCACGAACTTACTGAAGCGATTGAAGCCGGCGTTGCGCTCGTCGAAGTTGGGATCGATCTGCTGCATGACCTGCTTGAGACGATCGGAGCGCATGACGTCGCCGTTCCGCGCCATCTGCACCACCGCTTCGCCGGCCAGCTCCCAGGGATCGCGCTGAATCGACGGGACATCGATCTCCTTGGTGAGGCCCGCCAGGTCGTTGTAGGAGAAATACTCGTCGCAGTTCTGGATCAGCAGGTCACTGGCCGACTCGCGGATCCCGACCCCGATGACGTACTTCCCGTACTCCTTCAGCTTGATCACCATGGTCGAGAAGTCGCTGTCGCCCGAGAGGAGGATGAAGGTCCCGATCTCCGGCCGGGTGAAGACCAGCTCGATGGCGTCGATGGCCAGGCGAATGTCGGTCGCGTTCTTCTTGCTCGATCCGAAGGCGGGCGCGAAGATGAGATCGATGGAGGACTCGGACAGCGATACGATGTACTGCGGATAGCGGCGCCAGTCGGCGTAGGCGCGCTGGACTGCCACCTTGCCCTTGATGATGTCGCTGTTGAGGAGGGTACGGAGCTCCTTGGTCAGGTCCTTCTGGATGCCCAGGGTGACGTTGTCGAAGTCGATCAGTAGGGCAGCGTTCGGGGCATGCACCGGAGGCTGGCTCAGATGCCGGGCGGGCCGGATCAGCGGTCGATTCACGTAGCGCTCAGTTCCGGGCTTCTCGTCCCCGCGCGCTCCCCTCGACGCGCCTGGCCGGACCCGGTGTGCGGCAGGGCAACGAGGAGGGCACGAGGTCGGAAGCCCACCAGGAATGTTCGCGAGGCCGCCACCGGAACGGAACGGGTACGGTCACCGAGAGGGCGCCGGTCGGCCGGGTCACCGAGGCGCGCGCACGAGTACACCTTCCGGAAGTGGTCAGCGCAAAGAATTTAGACGGGGCGAGGGACCGCTGGTAGGGGCGGGCGGCGGGTTATCCGAACTGCGCCTCGCCGGCCAGTGGGAGGTCCAGCACGAAGTGGAAGCGGGTGCCATAGCCGGGGGCGGTCTCGACCTCCAGGGTCGAGCCCATCGCCTCGACCAGCTTGCGGCAGATAGAGAGACCCAATCCCGATCCGGAGAAGGCGTACTCGCCCTGCTTCTGGCGCCGGCGGAATGGCTCATAGAGCGTCACCATCGATTGCGGCGGGATGCCACGCCCGGTGTCGCGCACCGAGAACTCCACGCCCCGCTCGATCTGTCGCGCCGTCACCTCCACGAATCCCTCGGCCGTGAACTTGAGCGCGTTGGTGGTGAGGTTGAGGAGCACGCGGCTCAGCGCCACCGGGTGCCCGATCCGGAAATCGGCCTCGGGCGTGACCAGTTGCACGGTGAGGCTCTTCTCCTCCGCGATCGGCTGCACGATGTCCCGCACCGACTCGAGAATGTCGGTGACGGAAAACGGGATTGGATCGAGATCCACCAGCCGGTCGCCTCCCCGGGCGAGCTCGATCACGTCACTGGCAACGGAGCTCAAGCCGAACGCCGCGCTGTAGATGAGCCCGAGCTGACGCTCCTGGACGGGGTTGACCGGGCCGCTCCGGCCGCGCTGCAGCGTCTCCGCCAGGAAGAGGATGGAGGTGAGCGGCGACCGGAGGTCGTGGGCCACCTCGACCACCAGCTCCAGCCCGTCAGGACCGGACAGCCGATCGGTGAAATGCTGCGACCAGTCCACCTCGAGCCGCTGGCTTACCGTCTCGATCGCGCCGAGCAGCCGGAGGAGCTGGACCGTATCCGGTGGGGTGGGAAGCGCCTGAACCCGGTCGAGGAACCCGGAGCGCAGCAGATTGACCAATCGGCGGGAGAGCGCGTTGCGCGGGAGCGCGCTCAGATCGGGCGCGTGCCCGCTGGCCAGCTGGCGGATGGCCATCGAGAGCTGCGCCAGATGGACGGTGACCTCCTCCATCCCCGACGCGTGCTCCAGGGCCTGCTCCCATTCGGCCTGGGCCCGGAGGGTCGCGTCGCGGAGGGCGTCCCACAGGGGTGGCGCTACGTCGTCGCCGACCGGGCCGTCGGGATCCCACACGCCACTCGGCCCAGTGCCTACGGGGCTGGGCCGCCGGCGTTCTCCGCTGGTGGCACCCACGTGGGCCGCCTCCACCGTCACTCAGGCGTCCCCGCGGTCTCGTCGCGGTGAAACGCGTGCTTGTCCATCAATCGATACAGCGTGGTCCGATCGATGCTGGCCAACCGCGCCGCCTTGGACATGTTGCCCCCGGCCCGGGTGATCAGGCGAGTGAGGTATTCCTTCTCGAACTGCGCCACGATTCGGTCCTTGGCGCCGTGGTACGCTTCCTCCATGACGGCTGCCGGCACGGGGCTCTCCGCCGGCCACTCGGCCCCGTCCTCGTACACCGGAATGTCATTCGGCTGGATCGTCTGATCCGGCTCGGCCAGCACCGCCACGTGCTCGATGGCGTTCTGCAACTCGCGAACGTTGCCCCGCCAGGGGCGTGAACGCAAGAAGCCGATGCTCGCCTCGCTCAACCGAGGCGCCCGGTCGCCCATTTGCCGGTGCCGCTGCCAATAGTAGGTGAGGAAATGATTGGCGAGGAGCGGAATGTCCTCCGGTCGCTTGCGCAGCGGCGGCAGCTTGATGGGCACCACACGCAGCCGGTAAAACAGGTCTCCCCGAAGGGATCCGCTGTCGACCGCTTCCTGCGGCTCCCGATTGGTCGCGGAGATGAAGCGCACATCGACCACCGCGTCCTGCTGTTCGCTGCCCACCCGCCGGACCACGCCGTCCTGGATCACCCGCAGCAGCTTGGCCTGCAGGGGCATGGACATCTCGGTGAGCTCGTCGAGAAAGAGGGTCCCGCCGTTGGCCGTTTCCAGCAGGCCGGGCTTGTCCCGGTCGGCCCCGGTAAAGGCGCCCTTGCGGTGGCCGAACATCTCGGATTCGAGCAGCGGCTCGGGCAACGCGGCGCAATTGATCGGGACCAGGGCGCGGCTGGCGCGCCGGCTGTTCTGATGAATGAATTGGGCGATGACCTCCTTGCCGGTGCCGCTCTCGCCGCTGATGAACACCGACGCATCGGTGCCCGCCACCTTGCGGGCCAGCTCCACCGCCTGGCGGAACAAGGGCGAGATCCCGATCAAGGCGATCTTGTCGCTGTGGCCGTGCTGCTTCATCAGCTGGACCCGGAGGTCCTGCGCCTCGCGCGACATCATCACCGCGTGCGACGCACGGCCGATCAGCACCTGGAGGTGGGTGGCGGAGAACGGCTTCGGCAGGTAGTCCCAGGCGCCCGCCCGCAACGCCTCGATGCTGCTGGTGACGCTCGGATTGCCGGTCATGACGACGACGATGGTGTCCTTGTACGCCGCCAGCGCGCCCTGGAGGATTTCCAGACCCGAGACCTGGGACATGTACAGATCGACCAGGATGATATCGAATTTTCGTCGCTTGACCGTTTCCAGCGCCTCCTCCCCGCGGCCGAGCAGCGTCACGTTGTAGCCGTCCATCTGGAGCACGCTGGCGCAGCTCTCCCGCAGCGTTCGCTCATCGTCGACAACGAGCACGCGAATGCTGGCCTTGATCTCGCTTGGAATGGAGAGGAGATCCCGGTGGGTCGAATCGGCGGGAGAGCCCGTCCGATCCGGCTGGGCGAGCGGGTCGGCCATCCTCGGCTCCTGGGCTGGACCACGCAGGTGGTCAATGGAAGTCGGATCAGCAACCGCATGCGCCCGCGACGGGCAACGGGCCGGTCCCGTGCCAGGGACTAGTAACGTTCTTACCACAATGTGATGCGGTTGTCAAGCAGAGTGCAACTTTTGTACTACATGAGTCGGCGGGGAGTCCGCAACATATCGTAGCTAGTAGACGACACTTAGAGCGGCCGCAAGCCTCAACTGGGGAACTGGAGCGGCACCTGCTCGAACGACCGAACCCGCTCGCCATCACCGTCCCGCGTGAGGTCTCGCAGCGCCGTCGTGGCGCGCAGGAGTAGCTCCACCGCGTCCACCGACGACTCGGCGAAGTCGGGCACAGCACAATAGCCGGCGCGGACCTGCACGGTGCGCTCGCCGCCCCGAACCGGAATCGTGGCGCCCTCCACGGCGCTGCCCAGCCGTCGAACCAGCCGGAGGGCGCCGGCCGGGCCTGTGGCTGGCGCAATGATGGCGAACTCCAGCGGACCCAAGCGGCCGATCGCATCCGATGCCCGCCCGGTGCGCTTGAAGACCAGACCGAGCTCGTCGGCCATCCGCTGGCTCTCCTCGTCGGTGACCTCGCTCGGATCGCTCTCGGCCTCGGGGGAAAAGACCACGCATGCGAGCGGGTCGCGCCGCCTGAGGGCATCCGCACCGATCTCCCGCGCCCGCCGGGAGAGACCCCGCATGTTGTACAAACCGGTGCCCGGATCCAGCAGGTTCTCTTCCCGGAGACCGTCGACTTCCTGCTTGCAGCGCAGAAAGGTGCCCAGCTTGAGCAGCAGTGCCTCGCCGTCGAGCGGCTGTCCCAGGAATTCCCAGGCACCCGCGCGGTACGCCTCGAGTCGCTGCGTGCGACCCGACGGTCCCGAGGTGGTGATGACGATCGGCGTGGTTCCGCTGAATCGGGGATCGCTCCGAAGGGCGCGGCAGACATCGAAGCCGTGCATGTCAGGCATCTGCGCATCCAGGATGATGAGATCTGGCTGCGAGCTTCGCGCGCGCTCCAACGCCTGCTGGCCGGTATAGGCCCGGACCACCGAATAGCCGTTCGGGCCCAGAATGCTCTCCAGCGAGCGGGCCGACCACTCCTGATCGTTGGCGATGAGGACGAGGGGAGCGCTGACGGCCTTTTCTCGATTTGCCATTATTGATGAACCGGATTTGAAGAAACAGCGAGGAGCCCCGCGCCGCCAACCGCAGGACTCGTGCGGGTTCCACCGGTGCCGGCAACCTGTTAGGGTTTCAGCAGTTAGCCAGCAGATCCGAGACCATCTCGGGCCCGATCGCTGGAGCGATGCTACAGTTTTAAGCTACTCTTGACACGTTCATGCAACGAATGGCGGTTGTAGCGGTCCGGCCAGCGGTGCTGTGGTCCCACAGCAACGGTGGGCCCCGTGGGCTGGCCCGCTCACCAACTGCCCCAACGTCAGTAAATCTAAATGTACGAAGCTGTTATATGAAGCCGCCAGACCCGTCTGCCAAGGCCGGTCCGAGGGGGAATTCACGGCGCCATCCTTGAAGCACAGTCCACCGTCCCCTGGTCCACCCCTGACCGAGCGAAAGTCTCGACATGCCGCACTCCACCAAGCCTGATTCGAATCCTGGGGCGCACGACGACACGATCACCTCGTCCGCGCAGGAGGACTCGCAGACACCGACGGGTTCGCCGGTGGAGCGCTCCCGGTTCAGCCAATGGCTCGCGAGCTTCGGCCTCGGCGAGATGCCGCACCCGCTGCTCACCCGAGGCCGCTCGGCGACTCCCAAGCCTGGCTCTCGGTAAGTGACAGCGCAAGACCTTGCAGTGGGGTTCAGTGAGTCAGGTCACTGGGAGTTTGGGTGAGATCGATTAACCTGCGCCATCATGCGGGCTTACTTACAGGCCCTTCGATTTGCCCACGGCGCTGCGCGTGGAATTCGCGAGTGGAACCGCTTGGAGTGAGGTGGAGCCGGCTTTTCCCCGAAACCGACGGCCAAACATGAGCAGCGCCACCTCCGGAGTCCGACGCCGTCCGACCTTGAGCGGCGAATTCGCCCAACCCGCGGCATCGCGGTCGCGGGTGTCTTCGTATGCGAGCCTGCGCACGCACCGCATGCTGCGGAACGAGGCCCGCGAATGGCTCGGCTCTGCCGTCAACATCCTGCTCGCCGCGTTAGCGCTCATCATCAGCTTGCCAGTGATGCTGGTGATTGCGGTGCTGATCAAGCTGACCTCGCGGGGCCCGGTGTTCTACCTGCAGGAGCGGGTGGGGCTGGACCGGCGGCAGCGGGGCGTGGGGGCCTTGAACCACCGCCGCAGCCACGACGCCGGG